>NZEN01000025.1 GCA_002689665.1 Opitutia bacterium
TGTTCGTGAAGTCGATGCGATCGTCCATGTGGTCCGTTGCTTTGAAGACGAAGATGTAATCCATAACATGGGCAGGGTCGATCCGATTGGGGATGCTGAGGTCATCATGACTGAGCTAATTCTTGCCGATGTGGAATCTGCTCAGAGTCAATTGCAGAAAAATCAGAAAAAAGCCCGCGGACAGGATAAAGATGCCGCCGCCAATGTCGCCTTACTCGAAAAATTGATCCCTCATCTCGACGAAGGTAAACCCGCGAATCTTTTAGCTATGGACGAGGATGAGCGTGAACGATTAAAATATTTCTTTCTGCTTAGTGCCAAATCGATGCTCTATGCCTGTAATTTGAAAGAAGAAGAAATTGCTGACCCTTCGTCGAATGAACATTTCGCCAAGTTTCAAGAATGGGCAGCCAGCCAGCAGGATGCCGATTGTTGCGTGATCTCCGCAAAGATGGAAGAGGAATTATCGGAATTGCCGGATGAGGATGCCAAAGAATATCTTGATGCGATGGGAGTTTCAGACTCAGGAGTCTCTTCCCTAATTAAATCGACTTACAAGCTCCTTGGTCTGGCAAGTTTTTTAACAGCCGGGGAAAAAGAGGCTCGTGCATGGACTTTCACCCAGGGCATGACAGCACCCCAGTGTGCGGGAGTCATACATACCGATTTTGAGAAAAATTTCATCAAAGCGGAAGTGGTCTCCTATCCTGACCTTATCGAAGCCGGATCGATGCAGTCGGCTCGGGAGAGTGGTAAATGGCGTCTGGAAGGGAAGGAATATTTGTTTATGGATGGCGATGTCGTCCTCTTCAAGTGTAATGCCTAATTTCGGTCTGTTCGGGTTGCCTCGTAAGTAATCTTTTACATATTTTATGGTATCATGTCAGGATTTAATCTTTTAAATACTTTCAAGTAGTATGTCCTTTTCTCTTTCTAACACATTTTCCCAAACCATTGCCCTACTCACAGCAGTATGTTGTTTGATGCTCTTTTCATGCGGAGAAGAAGCTGAGATCCGCTCTTACGAAATACCCAGCGAATACACTGGCCCCGTTGTTAGCTGGGATCTCCCTGAAGAATGGGGAGAAAACCCGGACCTCTCTGGACCGATGGCTGGTTCCTTCCATGTGAAGACTGACCTCGGTCCGATGGGAAGAATTGGAGTCATGCCTTTCCGTGAAACCGTTTCCAGTGTAGATGTGGCCAATATGTTTAGCATGGAACTTGGGCAAACTTCCCTGAATGAAGACAGTCTTAAAGAAATCAGTGAAATTAAAAAGATTGGTGATCGGGAATTTGAATGGATAAGACTATCAGACAAAGGGAATGATGGGACCACCCGCACAATCCTTTTAGCACTGTACCGAAATAAAGGTGAAACTTGGCTCTTTCCATTTATCGGCGACCGCGATCTAATTCGCGAACAGGAGAAAAACTTCGAATCCTTCCTTGCTTCCACTACACTGCGAGCTGGACAAGTAGAGATCAGGGCAAAAACACCGACACTTCCGCCCCCTCCTCCTCAGGATGTAAAAGGAGCACCTACCTGGGAAATCCCCAAGCATTGGGTAAAAACTTCCGCCTCCTCTATGCGTCTTGCGAGCTATGAAGTCTCGGATGGAAATGGCAGTAAGTTGGACTTTTCCGTCACCTCTTTTCCAGGAGATGTCGGCGGAACTCTGGCCAATGTTAACCGTTGGTTGGGACAGATCGGAATTGATCCCGTCAAGGAAGCAGATCTCGAAAAGTATATTTCTCCTATCATACTTGACGAAAAAGATGCACAACTGGTCGTTGCAGAAGGCGAGAAGGACTCCTTGTTCGCAGCTATTCTGATGATAGATGATCGCTCTTGGTTTTTTAAAATCACTGGGAATCGTGAACTCGCAAAAGTTGAGAAATCGAACTTTCTCTCTTTCTTAAATAGTGTCTGTTTTCACTAACCACCATGTCAAAAGAAACAAAAAGTAAAAAAAGGAAAAAGAATTCGCTTGGCGAAAGGCGTAAGAAATTTCCTTGGCTTGTCCCCCTAGCCTCTATCAACCTTACCCTCACCTTGCTCAGTCTCTCCATGATTCTTGTGTTCGTGGCAACCCTCGAACAGGTACGAATCGGAATTCGCGGTGCACTGGCGGAATATTTCGAATCAATGTTTGGTATCTGGTACTATCCCGAACAATTTTGGGGTGGGGAATTTCTAAACGCTATTCCTATCCCCATTCCTGGTGGATATCTATTGGGCGGTTTGCTAATCATTAACCTAACGGCTGCTTACATCACTCGTTTCCAGTGGACTGGAAAGAAGATGGGTATTCAACTTATTCATCTGGGTATTATCATGCTCTTAGTAGGACAACTCGCCACCCAAGCCATGCAGGAAGAATCACGCATGCAAATCAATAAGGGTGAATCTAGTAATTATATTGAAAGATTTCATGGAGTTGAATTGGCCTTTTCTGATGTAACTGATCCTGAAACCCAAAGAGTGGTGACCATCCCACAGGAGATTTTAGAAGCCGGTGGCACTATAAGAACAGCAGACCTTCCTTTCAAAGTTCAGGTTAAACATTTCGGAGTAAATTGTGACTTCACGGTTACACCGGAGGGGACAAAACGGGGAGGGTTAGTTAAAGATGTAAACCGCGGGGTTGGACAAACTTCCAATCTATCCATCACAAAAAAAGAAGAGGATTTCAGTAGCGAAGGGCTTAATTTCGGATATCTGGTCTTCGAGCTTTTTGACGGCACCGACAGTCTTGGTACTTGGCTATCCCTTGCCCATCCAGGAGGTAATCATTGGTGGAAAGAAAGTCCGAGGCTTTCGGACCTTGCATTCCAACCCATCCGGCATGAAGGCAAACTCTGGGGAGTGACATTACGCAGTGAAAGGGAATATCTTCCCTACTCTATCGAACTTTTGGATGTTGAAAATGAGTTTTATCAAGGCACAGAAATCCCGTTTAATTTCGAAAGTGATATCGTTCTTAACATGGAAAGCAACCAATCCCGGCGGGCATTGGTTTACATGAATACACCTCTTCGTCATGATGGTAAAACTTTCTACCAATATCAAATGAATGCGGCAGCCAACTACACCGTTTTTCAGGTTATACGTAACCCGAGTTGGTTAGTCCCTTACATTGCCTGCGTTTTGGTTTCGATAGGATTACTTTGGCAATTCAGTTTTCATCTAATCCGCTTCTTGCGTAAAAATTCCAATTCCGCCCAACCCGCATGAACGAAGATAAACCCAAAAAANCGGTNAAAGGTAAGATAATATTCATCTTACTTGTATTTACCGGAATCTACNTTGCNTTTCTCCCTAACCGNCTNTCGACCTCTTCNATCCTTGATTTTGCCAAAGGTGAACNAGAAGNNCCNNCTGACNANTTTGANCTCGANGGCTTTTCCNGAATCCCCGTTCTTCGCGGAGGAAGAGTCAAACCCATTGACAGCGTTGCCCGTAATTCTCTTCTTGTATTACGAAATAAACGAACTGCTCTTGATGAAGCCGGAAACAAAATCCCCGCAATCAATTGGTTTGCGGAAGTCATGTTCAACCCTGAAGCAGGGGATAACCTAAAAACCTTCCTTATTGATCATGATCAGGTTCTCGGCTTGCTCGGGAAGAAATTATCAGTAGACGGAAAATTTTTCTCTTACAAGGATCTTGAGCCACATCTCAATGAGATAGATTCTACTGCTCGCGAAGCGGGTAATGTCGAACAGGAAAAAAGAGACAGCTTCGACCAAAACATCATTGAACTTTACCGGTCTGTTCTCCTCTACCGCAAAATAAAATCTACTCTTTCTCCGCCAGATCCGCAACTAGCTCCTGAGATGGCTGAACAGCTTCAGGTAGCAGAGATATTATTTGACCCCGAAAAGGACAAAGACTTGACCGCGGAATACACACGTTTTCGAGAACTAACCAAGGAGCTCGCTACCAGGCCTGAGGACATTCGTATGGGTAGTGCCGACTTTGCGAAAGTAGTCTTTTTCCTCGATCATTATTCGAGGATGAACCTATGGTCGGAATTTTTCCCAATTCCACCCGAAACAAATGACCCCAAAAAACAGTGGCGTACGATTGGTGAATCTTTGGTTGGAAAAGAACCCCTAGATTCTAAAGAGAAACAGAAAATGGATCCCTCTCGTTTTGCAAGTACCCTACAGGAACTTGTCTCGATGGATCCAGCCAGTTTGGAACGGAGACTTATCCAGATCCGGGAAAATTTAAAAATGGACCCCACGGCCCTTTTTGCTTCTCAATATGCGGAGGCCATCAAACTTCGCAGAGATGTGGATCCTGTTCTTGGCCTTTATGAAAACCTCAAAGCAAGTTATTTGGATAAAGATTTTAGTACCTTCAACGAAACCGTTGCCAAATTGCGAAAGGTGGGAACGGAACGGGCAGGTGAGGATGCATCCACCCTTGAATTCGAAAAAATTTACAATGGCGTCGAACCGTTCTATAGAAGTTCGGTAGCTTATGTATTAATTTTCCTGATTGCAGGTATTTCTTGGCTAGCTTCAACTTATTCCACCACCCTTGGCCGAAAAGGTGAAACGGCGAGCGTGTTGCGCAATGCAGCCTACATACTCACTGCGATTGTTTTACTTTCCCACACTTTTGGTTTGGCAGGTAGAATGTATATCGAAGGTCGCCCACCTGTCACCAATCTATATTCTTCAGCTCTCTTCATTGGCTGGGGTGCGGTCCTCCTTTGCTTCTTTACGGAAAAATATCTCCGCCTCGGGGTTGCTTCCGCGATGGGCTCACTTGTAGGATTCGGAAGCCTGGTGATAGCACACAATCTCAGTCTAGATTCATCTCTCAATCCAACAGGTGATACCATGGAAATGATGCGGGCTGTTCTCGATTCGAACTTCTGGCTAGCTACCCATGTGGTCATCATCACGATTGGATACTCCACCACCTTTCTCGCGGGATTTCTGGGTATTGCGTATGTATGTCATAAACTGGTCCTCACCATGTTTGGCAGTTCTGCGAAATATGGCTCCAAACTTTTAAGTACCGAAAAAGATGCCCAACGAATAATTGGAGCAATGATTTACGGAATCACCTGCTTTTCCCTCTTCTTCAGTCTAGTTGGTACCGTTCTCGGGGGAATATGGGCAGATCAATCATGGGGGAGATTCTGGGGTTGGGATGCCAAAGAAAATGGTGCCCTTCTGATTGTTATATGGAATGCCATTCTACTCCATGCGAGGTGGTCAGGCGTTGCTAAAATTCGGGGAATTTCTTCGATCGCCATTTTTGGAAATGTGGTAACGGCTTGGTCTTGGTTTGGCACCAACATGTTGGGTGTGGGCCTTCATTCCTATGGCTTTATGGACAAGGCATTCAATCCATTGAGGTTTTTTGTTCTAAGCCAAATAATATTTATTGGTTTGGCATATCTCCCCAACTTCAGAAGGAAAACAACTCGAGAAGCAACTACCTGAACTCAAGTTGATTTTATTTTTCTTGGTGTCTTATCCAAGGATTTATTGAGTTGCTCTAACACATCTTCAACTGGTCTACCAAAAGAACAGGGGAAAGGAATTTCGGGTCCTTGAAGTTGATATTTCTTAAGTGACTGCTCACGAAGTTTTAAAATAATAAGCTGTCGATTGAGATAGGTCTGGCTGGAAAAGGTTTCGATTTCTTCATGTCGGTATTGTTGTCTCGTAAACCAGGTTCGTAAATCATAGCCATTCTCGTCAATGCGTAGACGAGACCATTGCACCAACTGATCCAAAAGGCTTAACACAAAAAGGATACCAAAAAGGATTGTACATACCCAGCTTATCACTGGTCCGACATAATCAATAAATGCAAAGAAGAATCCACTGACAAAAAGGAATAAAGTCAAAGCGGACTGCCGCCAAACCACCGCCTTGATGATAACTGGATCATCTCCCTTGCGAATGCCCTTATTATTTTTCATTCCCGGGAGAAATTCAGTTAATTAGTAGCGATCAGGAAGGACGGAGAGTCGGAAATAAAATTGTATCGCGGATATTTGCTGCCTTAGTCAAAAAGATCACCAAGCGATCGATCCCCAGACCCATTCCGCCAGCCGGAGGCATACCATGCTCCAACGCGAGCAGAAAATCATCATCCAATTCCTGCGTTTCTTCTCCAACCTGTTTCATAAAAGCATCCCTTTGAACGGCAGGATCATTTTGCTCAGAGTATGCTGGGGCAATTTCCTGTCCATTGATGCATAGTTCGAAAACATCAATTGTGGTTGAATCGTCTTCCGTAATCTTTGCCAGCGGACAAAGCTCTCGAGGTATGTGCGTGACAAATGTAGGTTGAATTAAGGTATGTTCGATAATTTTTTCAAACACATCATTAGTGATTTCAAAATCCTCGAGTGCAGGATCAACTTCGATGCCAAGAGCTTTGGTCTTTTCAAGTTTAGCATCCTTGGGTAACTCGAACCAGTCATCCTGACCGACTGCATCAATAATTAAATCTTTGTATTTTGCTTCTTTCCAGTCACCGGACAGATCAATCGCATCCCCTTCACTTCGTTCCATCTGAAGACCTCCCAATGCCCTCTCGGCNACCTGCTGAATAAGGGANCGGGTAAGTTCCATCATACCCCGGTAATCANTNTAAGCCTGATANGCTTCNAGCATGGTNAANTCNGGATTGTGCCTTCGGGAAAGTCCTTCATTTCGAAATACCCNCCCCACTTCAAAAACCCGATCAAAGCCACCGACCAGTAGNCTTTTCAANTGAAGCTCCAAGGCAATGCGNAGAGAAAAGTCGCAATCTAATGCATTAAAATGGGTGCGAAACGGACGGGCGGCAGCCCCACCTGAAACGGATTGCAACATGGGTGTTTCCACTTCCAAAAAATCACGCCCCCAAAAGAATTCGCGAATTTCACGAATGATCCGACTGCGTGCCTGAAATCGTTCGCGGGATTCTTCATTTACAATAAGGTCGAGATAGCGCTGACGGTAAATCTGTTCATTATCAGTAAGTCCGTGCCATTTTTCCGGAAGCGGACGCAAGGCCTTGGAAACCAGGCGATATTCCTTGGCACGAACGGTGACCTCTCCAGTTTTCGTACGGAAGAGATGCCCGCGTATTCCGATAAAATCACCCAGATCTAATTTCTTAAACGCAGCATATTCCTCTTCTCCAATTTCATCCCTTCGCACATAGGATTGAATTTTTCCTTTACGGTCGAGAATCTTTAAGAAAGTGGCTTTACCCATTAAACGAAAGGCGACAATTCTGCCAGCAACCGATACCTCAGGACCTTCTTCCTGATCTTCGGGTAACATGCCAGTTGCTTCCACCGATGTGTGAGTTTGTTCCCAGTTTGCCCGAAAAGGATCATATCCGTTTTCACGCATTTGATCGAGTTTGGCTTGGCGAACGGCTACCTGGTCACTGCCGTCCATTGGCGTTTGCTCTTTGGGTTTCTTGGGGTTTTCGGGATTCATAGCAAAGCAAAGAAACTGCCTACATTCGGAGTTCTTGACAACAAAAAGCTTACCTTACTTATTTGGTACTCCGGGCAATTGAGCCAAAGCCAAACGGAAGCCAAGATTCCTGAAGCGATGATGCAAGGAATTAGTCGATCGGGATGCCGACTTACACTCCGATGCCGTCTTCATGTATCCACCTCCTCGGCTTATTCGGAATTCGTCCTGATCACTGTCATTAAGAAGAGTATTCACAAATGAATTCCCCACCCACTCCCTGACATTCCCATAGAGATCATGTAATCCCCATGGGTTAGGTGCCTTCATTCCCACTGGGTGTATTCTCTTTTGGCTGTTAGACTTAAACCAACCGTGCATCAGCAATTCATTTGGGTCATCCCCAAAATAATAACAGGAAGTGGTCCCAGCCCGGCAGGCATATTCCCACTCCACTTCGGAGGGGAGACGGTATTCACTATTTTGTGGAAGCGTATGATTATTTCGGGAAAGAGTGGTCAGTGCCTTGCAAAAGGATACCGCATCCAACCATGAGACATTATTGACCGGAAGATGCTCCTCCAAGGCTTCCGAAGGAGATTCAGCAGAACTTGGATTCTGTCCCATGATCGATTGATAAACTTCCTGAGTAACTGGATATTTGGCCATCCAAAAACCTTGGGTGACTCTTACGACCCGCTGCTCCTCTGCATAAGGAACCCAAATTGAAATTTCCCCTGGAGGAATCCACATAAATGATCCGGCATACGGATCTTCAAAAACTTTCTGTACCCCGGTAGAAGTCTTATCTTCGCTAACCTCGACTTTTACAGTCCATGGGTGTCGAGTTTTACCTGCAGTTGTTCGGTCAGGAGATGGCTCAAGATTTGGCTTAGCCAAGATCCCCTCATCTTCTTCGATACCGGTAGATGGAGGAGGCAAAGTATCATCGAAAACTTTTGTCTTCTTTGGAATCTTTAAACCATGACGGGTCCCCTGGGTACGAATTGCCCGTTCCCAATGGCTCCATAATTGTTCGCCAAGATCAATGCTGGGGATATCAGCAATATCGGTTTTGAACTCGACAAGGTTCCCCCCCACCTCCTCATTGATCTGAGTTTGAATAGCCAGGCATGCTTTCTGGAGCCAATCCGGATCGTTTACGTCAAGAGACTGGAAGGGCTGCAGGTTCAGGGAAAGTCCTTCCGGGAGTAAGGTGTCTTCTAGATAGATTGTTAGAATATTTTTATCCAGGCTGACCGCATAGCTGATTTCATTTCTAACAAATCGCGAGGAAACGGCCTGCGGTGACATAAATAACACGAAAAGGGATGACTTCTTAATTGCCTGAGCAATCTCTTCCACCCATTCGGTCGAGGGAGGGATTCCCTCATCATACCAGACATTTACTTTCGCATCGTGAAGGACTTGTAAGGTGTTGTAGACAAATGCTTTGTCTAGCCTCGCATAACTAACGAAAATGTAGGGGTCTTGCCCGGTGTAGGATTCGAAAGGCTCCGGAATATCATCCCGCTGTAGAGGTAGGTCGGTCATTCCTCTTCTTCGTCTTCTTCGGAGTACCCCTTCCGTTGAAGCATGTAAATGGGATAAGAACCAAAGTCTTTAGCCAGTTCCAAATTTCCTGCATACTCAAAATCATATTTTTCGTACCCAAATGAAATCAGAGCAGCCACTGTCTCGGATACAAAGACCGATCCTGGAAGAACGATTGGCTCGATCCGGGCAGCTTGGTTGACATGCCTGCCAAAGAAATTTCTTTTCTTTAGAATTGGATCAAATTCTTCATAGACCGGCCCTGCATGCATCGAGATTCGTACTTCCATCTCTCCTTCGACTAATAGTTCCTTCCAGCTGCCCTTATTGAAATAATCCCTGATATCGAGTGCCAACTTTAGAGCGTCTTCCGTCGAATCGAAAACCGCAAAGAAACTATCCCCCCATGTATTAACAAAGACAGGAGGTTGCGAAAGTTTGCCCATCAGATTGGAAATCCCACCATGAAAAGATTCCACAAAGGAACCAGTTTTATCCTCCACAACCCTACTAAATGCCTGAACATCTGCAAAAAGCATTGTCTTGATTGAGCGGACAGACTGACTGGACTCCCCAAAACTTGGTCGAAAATTAGGACGGGTTTCGCCGGAATGTACCCGAACAGGTTCTGGTTCTTTAAGATGAGCCAAGATATCCTTGGAATCAATAATCTCAGGCTCGTTAAATTCATCACGCCAGGCCTCAACCAATTCGCCCGTCCCCCCTGTAGCCCCCGGCTCACCGTCCCAAATTACCAAAAGATTAGGATCTTCATCCAAGCCCCTTCCGCGCATCGCAGCAAAACCGAGCATTACCTGATTGCAAAAGGTAAAAAGGGAATCATCGCCATAATATCCCTCATTAGTAACATAGTGAACCGAGGTCGCATGATCCAACACTCTCTCGAAACGGGAGACCCAGTTACCTCCCGCCCGACGAACACTCGTCTCAATAAATTCTTCCTTGGAAAACGGCAAAAAGACATGAGTCTCCCCGCCTCTTTCAGCCATCGCTTCCAAAAATAAAATATCGGTCCCACAGGCTGCTGAACTGTAACCGCAACGGGCACCCAGTTTCTCAAGGGATTCCTCGATTTTTTCTCTGGCCTCAGACTCAGCTTCAGGGGGAAAACGCTTGGAACGCCCCGGGTTATCAATCACATGGCCGGAACAGGCAACGATGCCAAGCAGTGGAAAAGCTTTTTCCATCTTCTTGCGAATCGATTTATCATCGAACATCGCCGCAATTTGAAGAGCCTGCTTGCGGGTACTGGCAATGGATGAAGGTTGTGCATCCTCTCTTTTAAAAGCTGACTCGTAGCTTTCCGTCGCCGCTTCTACCTGACCGAGAATCAGGGATGCCTCTGCTTCGGTTGCTTCGATCCAATACGAATCCTTTCCTTTTTTACGAAGCTCGAGGCAGATTTCACGGGCTTTTTTAGCATACACATTTGCGTCATCGAAATGATGAAACATGAAATGCATAAAGGCCACATTGATGCACGGATAATACTGCTTTTCTAAATCCTCTACTTTGCCACTACTTTTCTGGACCTGTGCATTGTAAGCCTCTTCATATCTGGCAATCGCAAGATCAGCGTAGCGAAATTTACTTTCTTCGCTGGTTGAATATTCGCAAAGATCTTTGTAGGCACTGGCAAGGAGACTTTGGGTCTCAACATCGCGCCCCCCTGAGGCCACCAACTCCTCCAGTAGTTGGGTTGCCAGCTTCGGGGAGCCCGCTTTACATAAAGCATGAGCTCCGCGCTGACTAAGCAATTTATGATTTTTGTGACGTGCTAAGGCTGCCCTTGCTACATCATGGGCAAGAAGAAACTCACCAACTTCAATCATACGATTGCACAATTTCAGATAGGCTTCGGGCGATCCTCGATCCTGATCAAATAGCCGCCATTCGCGACGAAGGCTTAGTGCATTTCGCTTACTGAGTTGAGACATTTGAATACCTTAGTATCTCAACCATTGGCTGACGAGAAAAATACCCCGGACGGGGCGGAGTAAAAGATTACATCTTTTCGTAACGTGTGCGGAGCATTTGGGTAAATGCAGCCACTTTACGAGCCTTACGTTTCACATCGGAAGGTTTTTCGAAGTAGCGTTTAGCACGAACATCACGAATGACTCCCTCACGATCCAGGCGCTTTTTCAAGCGGCGGATGGCTCGGTCCATGGGTTCACCTTTGCGTAATTTAATTTCGATCGTCATAAGAAAAGCATCTCAAATTATCATTCTTGGCAAATGGGTCAAGGGAGAAGAATGATTAATCTCACCCTTTACGATTACCATATTTTCTTTCCGGAGGTAATTCTGGCTCCACTATTTTAACACGGGCCGCCCGCACCGGTGGCTTCGCTCTCCATTCCTTAAAGGAATCGACGGCCATTTTCATCCGAAACCGATCATCCGCTTCCGCGACAAGCCCTGAGTCCTCTCCTTCTCTCGCGATCCCCAAACGAATCAGGCAGCCACCATATCCCTTCTCACCCTTGGCAAAAAGTTCTTTCGCAAAGGCTAAAGCATCCTCATGGTCAGGATCAATCAACCAGGTTACTTCCTCAACCCATTTGGAAAGTGCCTGATCGATGGGAAGTACTGCATTTGCATTTACCCGAACCTCTCCATCCCGATTCGATGCAACACCCTCGACCACCATAATGGCACCCTCTTCAAGTTTCATACCGTACTGCTCATAGGCCTCAGGAAACATCGGAAAAGAAAAATCCTTCTCCTTAGCAAGTAAAGTGAAACGAGCCCATGGCTTGGCATCCTTTTTGGTATATCTCCTTTCGACTTCAGCGACCACTCCGCATAAACGGTAAGCCCGCTTGCCTTCCAGCTCATCCAGGTCTTCCTGCTGAATAGTGTCAAAAAGTGGCCCCAGCCCACCAAGCGTATCGATCGGATGTCCTGACAGGAAAAAGCCAAGCAGTTCTTTTTCAAGCTTCAATTTTTCCAGTTCTTCCATCTCAGGAACTTCCGGTAAAGACTGGGTAGGCGAAAAATCATTCTCTGCCGCTGAATCCCCTTGTTCATCTCCGCCCATAAGATCGAAAAGGTTAGACTGTCCAGCTTCGCGGTCCTTTCGCCTGAGCTGTGCTTCACCCATCGCACGATCGACATCCGCAAGCAAAGCTGCCCGATTACCGGCCAAGGCATCAAATCCACCAGACTTAATCAAACATTCCAGCACTCGCTTGTTGACCGACTTGCCATCTACTCGCTCAACCAGATCTGTAAAACTCTCAAAGGCTCCATTGCTTCTTCTTTCTTCCACAATAATTTTACCGGCAACATCCCCTACCCCTTTAACTGCCGAAAGACCAAATCTTATGGCGCCCAAACTATCATCTTCAGTCTCAAGGGGAGTGAAGTTTTCTCCCGACTCATTCACATCCGGGCCGAGCACAGAAATCCCCATCTCCGTACATTCGCCAATGAAATGAGCCAGCTTATCCGAATTCCCCAATTCACAGGCAAGAACACCCGCCATAAAATCGACGGGATGATTCGCTTTAAGATAGGCAGTCTGATAACTGATAATACCATAGGCGGCCGAATGAGATTTATTGAAACCATAGCCGGCAAATTTCTCCAAAATATTAAAAATATCATTGGCTTTCTTTGCTTCGATACTGTTGGTCTCTTTGGCACCCTTGACAAAAATTTCTCGCTGCTTGGCCATCTCCTCGGGCTTTTTCTTACCCATCGCNCGTCTCAGAATATCCGCACCANCCAAGAGTATANCCNGCNATCCNCCTNGCNGCCTCCATAACCTGTTCCTGATAGACCATAACTCCGTAGGTNTCCGCACATACATCCTCGAGTAATGGGTGTGGAAACTGGATCGTCGATGGGTCTTCTTTCCCTTTAATATAATCGGGAATCCAATCCATGGGACCAGGTCGATAAAGTGCAATCAGGGCAATAATTTCATCGACATTCGATATCGTCATCTGCCGGCAGAGACGACGCATCCCATCCGATTCCAATTGAAATACTCCGATCGTCCGGGCTTCGTTGAGAAGTTTAAAAGTGGGCTCATCTTCTAGCGGTGCCTCAGTTACACGAAAATCGGACAGACCTTCTTTTCGGCGGATATGGCTTTCCGCTTCTGAAATCACGGTCAGGGTCTTGAGCCCCAAAAAGTCCATTTTTAACAACCCCAACTCCTCGACCGGATCTTTGGGGTATTGAGTGGTTAGGATGCCATCCTGTGTCGTCAGTGGAACCAGTTCCTTTAGAGGACGGTCGGCGATAATCACGCCAGCGGCATGTGTACCGACATTCCGCACCATNCCCTCAATCACCCGCCCNGTATCAACAATCTGTTTCGCNATCGGNTTATTNTCGTACTCCTTCTTAAACTCTGGGCTCTTTTCGATCGCATCATCCAAAGAGATATTTAGATCATCCGGCACCATCTTAGCCAGTTTATCGGCTTCAGCGTAAGGTAAGTCACGAACCCGGGCAACATCCCGCATTACCATTTTCGCCCCAAAGGTACCAAAAGTAATAATGTTGGCCACACAATCACGTCCGTACTTTTCCCGGACGTATTCAATCACCTCGGCCCGGCGACGCATGCAAAAATCAATATCGAAGTCTGGAGGTGATACCCGTTCAGGATTNAGAAANCTCTCGAACAGCAAACCAAACCTGAGTGGATCAATATCCGTNATACCCAAAAGATAAGCAACCAGACAACCCGCACCGGATCCACGACCGGGGCCAACCGGAATTTCCTGCTCGCGTGCCCAGCGCATAAAATCAGCCACAATCAAAAAGTAATCATTGAAACCAGTCTTCGCGATAATGCCCAATTCATAGTCAAGGCGTTCGCTCAATTCCTTAACTTTTTCCTCTGCCTCATCGCTTCGACCATTTGCGGGAAGGTAGTCCACACTGTACCGTTCTTGCATCCCTTCGATACATTGTTGCATCAGATATGCATCATTATCCGGAACCTCCGACTTGATTTCAGGAGGCATCGTNAATACCGGATAATTATTTTCACCAAAAGGCAGCTTCACATCACACATTTCCGCCACCGCAAAGGTATTGGTGATGGATTCGGGAGCCTCCTTAAAAAGAACCTCCATCTCTTCTCTCGACTTCAGATAAAANTCGCGNGCCTCGTAACGCATCCGNTTNGGATCATCCAACTTGGATCCGGTTTGAATACAGAGCAACGCATCATGGGGGGCCCAGTCATCGCCTTTTACATAATGTACATCATTGGATGCCACCACTTTCACATCAAATTTCTTAGCCAGCCTTAGGAGTTCGGGAACCAACTGAGCCTGCTCTTCAATCCCATGATTATGCAATTCGACAAAATAATTTTCCTTCCCAAAAATATCAATCATCTGCCCCATTGCTTTTTCAGCTTCACCTTCTTTCCCTCGCAGGATCATTTGTGGAACCCAGCCCTGCATGCAACCAGTGAAAGCGATCAACCCTTTGGAATGCTCGGCTAAAGTCTCCAAATCCGTCCGGGGACGGTAATAGAAACCATCCACATGAGCATCAGAAACGACTTTGGAAAGATTCTGGTAGCCCTCATAATCCTTCGCCAACATCCCGAGATGATAAGACTTGTGATTTTCACGCCCTGGCTTTTCATCATTTTTATGGTCGGTGACCATATACCCCTCGCACCCGATGATCGGTTTGATTCCCCGTTTCTCTGCCTGCTTAATAAAATTGATCGTTCCAAATAGATTACCGTGATCGGTCAGAGCCATTGCCGACATGCCCAACTCCACCGCCCGGTCCATTAAGCGGTCCATCCGGCAACAGCCATCCAGCAGACTGAAATCAGAATGCACATGCAAGTGAACGAAATCTTTATCTTTGGAAGACATGAGGGGGTAAAAGTTACATTCACTCACTGTCTGCCCACCTAATCAAGGCAATCTTGCTAACAATTTGCGATTCTTCGCTGAATAATGAATTCAAGTTTACTTAGCCAGGTGCTGCTTAATCGCTTTACGACTCAAAAAGAACGCCCATCCCATAATCGGGAAAACCATTAACAGAAGGAATATGGATGCGTTCTGAAACAAGCAGAAATCGTATGCCCCGTGAAAGAAAACTGCACAAGCGAGGCCAATAATCGCGGTATCATTCCGACGATCGCCCTTTTGGAATTTTGCCTTACCCACATAATACCCCATGATAATTCCAAACGCCGCATGCATCGGAACTGCAGTTAATGTTCTCATAAATGCCACCCCAATTCCTCCATCAAACACATACATAATGTTCTCAAGGGAAGCAAAGCCCAGCCCGATCATTACTGAGTATACAATTCCATCAAAAGGCTCATTAAAATTTTTTCTTGGAAAAGCGACGAACATGAGAGCCAAAAACTTGAATAACTCCTCCCCCAGTCCCACCACAAAAAAAGCCATGAAAAAGGAGCGAACGACATCATGTGATTGACCATGCTCAAAACCGAGAACAGTGCCACCGATCCCATTGGTAATACCCGCAGGAATGCAAGTTAGTGCACCTAGTAGAAAATATCCGACCAAATGGCTAATCGGCTCCTTTTCATTTTTATCCTTCCAATAGATATAAAGGGCAATCGCCAGAGCCGGAGCCAAGGCGAGGTACAAATAAAGGAGAGCCATCTATATTATAGTGAATTGATATCCAGCTTACGGAACTCAACTTCAGATCCCTCTGCCTGAATTGAAAGTTTTCCACTTTTTGCGGTACAATCAAATCCATGGTTTACCATGTCGCCATTAACCCAAACCTTTACCTCGTTCCCCAAGCATTCAATGTT
Source organism: Opitutia bacterium (assembly GCA_002689665.1). GTDB lineage: Bacteria > Verrucomicrobiota > Verrucomicrobiia > Opitutales > Seribacteraceae > Seribacter. The sequence continues at coordinate 15,821 of NZEN01000025.1, forward strand.
CATGGAATTCCATTCACCGACTGGTTTTTCAGAACCATCCGTTAAATTCAGAATCCTTCGTGCCTTGCCCTCAGTGATTCCCCAATTCTTTTTGGGCCCCCGTCTTTTTTCCATATCAGAAACTTTGATATCCTCTACGATACACCAGAAGTCACCGGCATGCTGATGATTCATCTGCACTTCGATCGATTTGGGGTACATTTTATATAGATTCCTTAATTTGGATGCGTGAACAAGAACTCCACAATTACCGGGCTTGCCGGCAAACCGATATTCCACCTCCAAGCGGTAATTAGAGTATTCTTTTTCGGTTAATAGGTGCCCAGCCGGCTTCCCCAGACTTACCAGCATGCCATTCCGAACGGTGAAAGGTTTGGCTAAGTTTGGTTTCTTATCAAGTGCAGGGACATCCATGGTCCATCCGCTCAAGTCTTTTCCATTAAAAAGAGATTCCGCAAATAAGGGATTTAAAAAGAGACAACAAAACAGTGCAGGTGCAAATTTCTTCATCAATATAATTTGTGAGGCGGGGATTAATTGGTCAACTCTTGTTCACCGCAGGCCCAACCGAGTTGCTGATTTTTTATGTATTCAGGTCCTTGTATTTATTTGATCTCCCCTTGGACTGTTCAACCGGATATTTACGGGCATTTTTTTCGATCTTTTCTTTGACAATTTCCGAAACATCCAGGCCATGTCTGCCAGCCAACATAATTGCATAAGCAAAGACATCCGCCAATTCCTCTCGAAGTCGCTCCTTATCAACGGATTCGGAATCAGATTCCTTTTTCCATAAAAATAATTCATTAAGTTCAGCTGCCTCAATGGACAAAGCAAGGGCCAGGTTTTTGGAGTCATGAAACTGCCCCCAGTCCCGTTCGTCCCGAAATTTCTCGAGCAAGGATAAGAGTTCTTTCAAATCACTCATTCGCTTTTGGATGGAGAATCAATTGGTGGCATTTCATGCTTTGCAAAACAGAAATATATCCCCAACCATAGGCACTGACAGTAAGCATAACCAAGGTAGGTAAAAGCAATCGCTCCGGTAATCGCTCCAAGAACTGTCCAAAGGACGGATACCCACCCGAAAAAATAAGCAACCAGCCAAGGGACTATCCAAAAGGCACAAATCAGGGCATAGCTTACCGGGATCCCGCCAAGAAAAAAGCCGTTTTCCCGATCGTACTTAAAATTGCATGCATCACAAATATCCTGTCTGGTAAATAAATCTTTTAGCACTTTACCCTCTCCACAACGAGGGCATCGATTTTTACAGGTTCTAGTAAAATAGAGAAGTTTCATCCAAGAGAAATGGACACAGAGGAACTTGCGTGGATTGCCTTTTCCTTGGCATGCTCGATCGTGTCTCCGCGGGCAAGAGCAACCCCCATTCTTCGCTGTCCTTTAACCTCCGGCTTACCAAACAGGCGCAACTGGACATCCTCCTCTTCAAGAGCCTGGTTTAAGTTCCCAAAAGTGACATCCTGCGAATCACCCTCAACCAGAATCACACTGGAGGCGGCAGGGCCGAGTTGCCGTATCGAAGGAATAGGCAGACCTAGAATAGCACGGGCATGCAGGGCAAACTGAGAAAGGTCCTGAGAGATCATCGTTACCATTCCGGTATCGTGCGGACGGGGAGAAACTTCACTAAACAGAACCTCGTCTCCCCGAATAAATAGCTCCACACCAAAGATTCCGAAACCACCTAGTGCGGAAGTTACAGTCTCGGCATACTTCCGGGCTTCTTCTTTCGCTGTATCCGACATTGGCTGTGGTTGCCATGACTGACGGTAGTCTCCATCCACTTGTACATGTCCAATGGGATCGCAAAAGGAGGTGCCACCCACATGGCGAACCGTGAGCTGAGTGATTTCATAATCAAATTCGACAAAGCCTTCCACAATCACTTTGCCCCGCCCTGCCCGGCCACCTGCTTGTGCATACTCCCAGGCAGGCTGGATATCCTCCTCTTTCTTAATCGTGCTCTGCCCCTTACCGGATGAGCTCATGATCGGCTTTACTACACATGGAATACCAATCTCAGATACGGCTTTTTTAAATTCTTCCTCGGTCTCTGCGAATTTATATGGTGAAGTCTTTAAGCCAAGTTCTTCGGCTGCCAGCCGGCGGATTCCCTCACGGTTCATGGTCAGTTGGGTAGCCCTTGCAGTCGGAATAATCGTGACTTCTCCAGCTTTTTCCAATTCCGCGAGAACATCTGTGGCAATTGCCTCCACTTCCGGCACAACTAAATCCGGTTTTTCCTGAAGAATAATTTCACGCAAGGCATCCCCATCTAGCATCGAAACCACATGAGAACGGTCTGCCACCTGCATGGCCGGTGCATTGGCATAGGCATCAAGAGCAATCACTTCCACACCATATCTTTGGAGTTCGATCACTACTTCCTTCCCAAGTTCGCCTGAACCACAAAGCATAACTTTCTTCGCTGACTGTTGAAAGGGAGTACCAATGGAAACGGACATAACTTATTTCTCTAGAATTTTACTTTACCTGGTCGAGCTAAAAGAATTCAGGCGGAGGATGGATCCACAAGGGTTGCACCTTTTATAAGACGACAAAATTCTTTTTTGGAAACTTCGATAACTTCTCCTTCTTTTCGGTCAAGACGCTGCGTGTGCTTATATTGGATGATCATGCGGCTCCATTCCGTAATGCGGTAATAGTTGCTTCCTTTTTGCCAAATTTGCCCTTGTTGTAATTTCATGATTTGATTGGGTATCACGAAATCATATTTCATACGATTGAATTATAACCACAGACTAAGATCAATATTCTCTTGTTACCCTTTTCTGATAGCCCCAAGGCTCTGTTCCAATGGTCCAACTTCAGGAAAGTATCTTTCTATTAGGATTCATTTTAGTTGTGGCTAAGGAATGTTTATTATTTTATCACAATCTTTCGCCTCATAATCATGATAAATTCATATTTTCTAAAAATCATACCCGCAATTGCTTTACTCATGTATAGCTCATCGAGCCCCTGTGTTTATGGTCAAGCAGCACCCTCTTCTCTTTACGCAGAAAAAGGATACCTCACCTTTGATACCAAACCGCTAGGCAGCATTGAGAAACCTCTTGTTCTCCGTACTTTTGTGCCAACTGCAGGTGTTTCCACCAAAGAGGTTTTGGCTAATCATAGTAAAGGGACCAACTCACCCAAATATGGTGCAAGTAGCGGAAAGGAATCCAAAAATGAGTACCTTCCCATTGACGGTATTCCTGCTGCTATCGCTGTAAACTTGGGAAAGACCTTATCTTATGTTTGGGATACGACGGAATGCCGGCTGCTCTATTCATGGACTGACGGATTCCTTGATATGAAAAATTACTGGGGTGAACGAGAGTCTGGTCGCAGAAAAGGATTTGGGTATGTGCCGAAGTTATATGGCTTTGTTTTTTATAAGTCACAGGGTGTTCATCCTCTTCGAATTAATGAAACATCAATCGCGGAAATTGGCTCGCCCAAATATGTAGGCTATTCTCTGGGAAAAGACCGCATACCCTCCTATGATTTTAAATCCGGTAAGCATTTAATATCCGTAAATGTGAGCCCCGGACCGTCCACTCAAACTCTCCGTCTTGATTTCACTTCCACTTCCAATGAAAATCTGGATTTTAGATCTCCAAATACTCAGGTTAAACAAATCGAAAAGAAACCCGGAAGTTTGAGTATCGAAATCCGGCCGAATGCG
>NZEN01000026.1 GCA_002689665.1 Opitutia bacterium
GAAGAGTTGAACCCAAAGAAGCAAAGCACCACCTCTGCGTTTAGATCTGAAAGCCATTGGTCAGGGGTGGGGAAGTGCCCTTTGGGTTTTGTTCCAGCCTTAAGACTATCGTGAATTAGTTCCTTGGCACCCGGGAAAGCATATTGTTCTTCTTGATTACGGCTCGGATGAGGACGGAATCCGGGGGTGTTTCCTTCGTCACAGAGGTTCCTGATTTTGAGATTCAGATCACTGTGATGAATGTAAATTTCAGTTTCGAAATGACCATAGTGAATCATTCGAGATCCCATTCCTGCTCCGACAAGACAGATATCATCTCCGTTTACTAATTTAATCTTAGCTGTCAGTCCTGATGCCAACATGGCGAGGATTGTTAATGGTAAAAGGTTTCTAACTTTTAAGGAAGGCATAGTTTAAGATTTGTAAGATTTTTGGCTGTGATTAATTATGATCGATTTTGAAGGGTTCACAAATATTTAATCGCAAATCACTGCCTTAGTTATATGTAAAAACATAAAATAATGTTAAAGTGGAATAATTCTTCGATCGTATACGATCTTTTAAGGTAATTTTGAGAATTTGAATTACAAACCTTACCCAATAATAGGCTTTACTGCATGGCCATGAACATCAGTTAGCCTGAAATATCTGCCTTGGTACTTAAATGTCAGCCGTTCATGATCGATTCCCAGAAGGTGTAAGATAGTTGCATGAAAATCATGAACATGCACACCACCTTCGGCCACACTGTAGGAATAATCATCGGACTGGCCATAGGTCATGCCTGGTTTAATTCCTCCCCCGGCAAACCAAGTGGAGAAATTTCGCGGATGATGATCCCGCCCAAAATTAGTCCCGTTAAATTTTCCCTGGCAATAATTGGTGCGGCCAAATTCTCCACCCCATATAACCAGCGTATCTTTGAGCATACCTCTTTGTTTAAGATCTTTTACCAAAGCATAGGAGGCCAGATCGGTTTCCTGGCACTGCTTCTTAATTCCGCCAGGCAATCCTCCATGCTGGTCCCAGCCCGGGTGATAAAGTTGAATAAAGCGAACTCCTTTCTCAGCCAATCTTCTTGCCAACAGGCAATTCCCGGCAAAAGTACCGGGTTTTCGGGCATCCTCTCCATAGAGTTTAAAGGTGGAATCCGGTTCCTGATCAATGGCTGTTACTTCCGGTATCGAGCTTTGCATACGATACCCCATCTCGTATTGGGCAATCTTTGTTTCCAGTCGGGAATCCCCGGTTTTCTCGAGCTGGATTTCATGAAGTTCTTTTAGCCGGTCGAGCATGTTTCGACGGGCTTTGGAGGAAACCCCTTCGGGACTGTTAAGATATAAAATTGCATCCTTGTCCGCCCGAAAACGGGTTCCTGCATGCTTGCCAGGAAGAAATCCGCTCCCCCAAAGTCTTGATACCAAAGGCTGACCTCCTTTCCCCTTGGTTTTGAGGACAACGAAACTTGGCAGGTTTTCATTCGATGAACCCAAGCCATATGATAACCAGGCACCCATGCTTGGTCTCCCGGGGAACTGTGACCCGGTTTGCATGAAAGTGACACCCGGGCCGTGATTAATCGCCTCAGTATACATCGAGTTCACGATGCACATATCATCAGCTACTTTTGCAGTATTGGGCAAAAGTTCGCTGATCCATTGCCCGCTTTGCCCGTGCTGAGAAAATTTGAAGGGCGAACCTACCAGTGGCAGGCTTGCCTGATTACCGGACATGCCAGTGAGTCTTTGTCCCTTACGGACGGAATCCGGCAATTCTTTACCTGTTTCTTCGTTCAGGCGGGGCTTGTGGTCAAACAGATCAATTTGGGATGGACCGCCTGACTGGAAAAGATAGATCACTCTTTTCGCCTTGGCCGCATGATGAAGCGTATGCCCACTTTCCGCATGCAGAAGATCAGCTAAGGCCAATCCACCGAGACCTCCACCAAAACGATTCAAAAAGGAACGCCGACTCACCCCAATTGGGGAATCATGCCCTGTGCAAATATTTGATTGGTTGTTCATAATTGCTTTATCGTTTGGAAATTGTTTCGTCGAAATTCATGAGTGTGGAAATTAGGGAAGTCACCGCGGCCAGGTTTTGTGAATTTTTGGACTTCGCTTTGTAATATCCAACTTTTAGAAATTTTTCCGCCTCCTTACTGTCCGCAAAATATTCCTTTTGTTCCCGCAATAAATTGAGCAGGATAACCGCTTCTTTTTCGCTCGGGTGCCGGCTGGTCAGCTGACGGAATCCGTCATTAATCAGTCCCATTGGGTTTTTCTCACCATGCCTCGCAATCAATTGATCAGCCAGGGCCCGGGCAGTTTCAACAAATTGTGTTCCATTGAGTAGGATCAGAGATTGGGAAGGGGAATCCGTCCTTTCTCGCCTTACGGTACAGACATCCCTTTTAGATGCATCAAGAGCCATCATTACCGGGGTAGGACCGGTGCGTTTCCAAAATGTGTACAGGCTTCTACGGTAAACATTGGGGGCTCCGTCCGGATTGATTGGTTTAAAGGAGACTTTTAAATCATAAGGCTTGGAGCTGGCACCACCGACTTTCTTATGCAGAAGTTGGCTGTGGGTCAGGAGACCATCCCGAATCATTTCTGCGGGTAAACGATAAGCGGATGATCGACTAAGCAAAAGATTTTCGGGATCTTTTTCCTGTGCAATCGGAATAATCTTACTTTCCTGTCTGTAGGTGTGGGAAAGCACCATCTTCTTCAGTAAATGATGAAGATTCCATCCTGAATTGACGAAGTCCCGTGCCAGCCAGTCGAGCAGTTCGGGATGACTGGGTGGTTTTCCCTGCATTCCGAAATCTTCGGAGGTGGAGACCAGGCCCCGTCCAAAAATCATCTGCCAGTATCGGTTTACAGTGACCCGTGCGAGTAGGGGATGATCGGAGGCTGTCAACCACTTGGCCAGTCCCAGGCGATCCACAGATGCACCATCTGGAAACGGAGTCAAAACCTCAGGGGTTACCCGCTGGACCACCTCCCCGCGGTTTTCATAATGGCCCCGATCCAAAATATGGGTCTCGCGAACTCCCGGCATTTCTTTCATTACCATGATTTCAGTGAGACGCTGGCGCTGATCCCCAAAGCTTTTTCTTTCCCTGTACAATTCCTGCCTCGCAGTCATGCTTGCTTTGTGGGCAGAATGTAAGAAGATTTCCCGCACAGCTGAATCATCAATCTTTTCGCGAAGTCCTGCCAGTTTTTCAATTTCAGAACCTGAAATTACCCGATCATAGAGATAAAACTCATCGAGCAATCCGTTCTTAAATCCGCGATCCCGCATCCTCTGGGCAAATCCAATAAACGGATCTCCTCCTCCGGTGATTTCCCGTGTCAGGTGGTCCTTAATCACTTCCGTATTTGCAAGCTTTCCATTTTCGAAAAGTTTAAGGCCGTCTGCCCGGCTCGATCCGTCGTAGGTCAGTCCAACATGAGTCCATTGATTAATCGGGAGTTTTTCGTTTGCCTGAATACGGATGGCATTCCCCGGCCAGAAATGAATCAGGGCAGGGGATAACCTTCCATTTTCAATCAATACTTCAATCCCTCGGCTCGCGGCATCTGTCCATGCCTTGGAACGTCGAACCACCACGGCCCGGTCGAGCTCCTCGGTTGGATTTATCCAGAACGCCATGGTGAAACTCTGATGCCGGGTGAAGTCACCAAATCCGGATGGAAAACTTAGAACATCGTCCCCGGTGAAATGAATTGCCTTACCATACTTCCCCTCCACTTCTTTGTTGTTTCCATTGGTATTGGCATCTTTGGAACGATCTGCTGAGTTCGGATAGCGGTTTCCTTCCCGGTCATCGAATGAAAGATAGGCCATCGGTTTGGCGTATGTGATTTCAACTGACCTCTTGATTTTCCATTTATTTATCAGGTGATTTTCCATCTTTTCAATCTGCTGATCATTGAGTGCACTTGAAAAGATTAGCAATTCTCCGATCTCACCATTCCAATTGTAATTGCCCCCGTGGGTACGATCTTTGCCTAAACGACTGGCAATCACATCCCCGGTGGTCCGCAGGGAGACCACCGCCAATTCGTTCGGATAGTTTGATTCGGCATTGGCTTTCATGGCATTGATCCGCAGGCTTCCCTTTCGGATATGTTCATGGGTATGTTGTGGATGCCAGAACTTGTTTCCGTTTGAATAGAAGTGATGGGCAGATTGATGACACAAGGGAGAGCCTGAGTTGCCTGGTGTCTTACTCAATACCCAAAATACGGTGCGGATATTTTTAATTTCCTTAAATTGATGATAGTCATTCAACTGATACCTCACCACCTGTAAACCGCTTAGCTTATGGGCATTAATCTTGGGCGAGGCGTGTCGGGTGGCATGGTTTTGATTACCACTCAGGTCGGCCCAGTTTCCTGTAGTGCTGTTGTATTCATTGGCGTCAAGCCAGAGGGCAGGCTTGAGAGTGAGTGGATTAAATTCAGTTTGCTTAGCTGCAGTCTCAGCACTCTTGATGGGCTTGGAAAAATAATTGGCACTACCAACCGTTTCTAGTTTCACTTCCTCCATCCACTCGGTAAATCCAGCCTCGGCATCCGCCGATTCACGGGCGGCATGCAGTTTCTGTTCTGCAGATTTGATCTTCTCATCACTGGGAAGATCTCCCAATTCCAGCGTCGGTGTGGGCACGGATCCGGTGAAGTAGGAATAGAGCCCTGCCTCGTCGATGTTATTAAAAAAGGCAGACAATGAAAAATAATCCTTCTGGGTCACTGGATCATATTTGTGGTCATGACAACGGGTACATTCCATGGTGAGTCCGAGAAAGGCGGTGCCAAAGGTATGCACCCGGTCGGCGACATACTCGATCCGAAATTCTTCAGGCACACTTCCACCCTCGACTTTTTGGGGGTGTAAACGATTAAAACAGGTGGCCAGTATTTGATCCCGGGTCGCATTTGGTATCAGATCGCCAGCAATCTGCTCAGTCACAAATTGATCATATGCCTTATTTTTACGAAATGACTGAATCACCCAGTCCCGCCATGGCCAGACATTGCGGTTCCGGTCCACCTGATAGCCATAAGTGTCGGAATATCTTGCCACATCTAACCACTCCGAGGTCATCCGTTCGGCATATTCATCTGTGTCGAGGAGTCGATTGACCACTTTTTCATATGAATCCTTGGTCGAGTCTGCCAAAAAAGCATCCACTTCCTCAAGGGTAGGCGGAAGTCCGATGAGATCGTAAGTCACTCGGCGCAACCAGGTTATTTTATCGGTTTCTTTGCTCGGATGTAATGAACTGCCTTCCAGTGTTTGAGCCACGAAATGATCAATTTCATTTTTGGCTGTTGGATGTTTGCTTGCGGGCAAGGCGACTGACTTCGGTAATGGTTGGAAAGACCAGTGCTTGTCATATTTTCCACCCTCCTTGATCCATTGATCGATCAGTTTTTTCTCTGCTGCTGTAAGCGGGTGCTTGCTTTCGGGCGGAGGCATCACATCGATTGGATCATCGCTGTATATCCGCCAATGGATTTCTGACTCCTCCAGATTCCCTGGTGTCAGTCCCACAAATCCATTGTGCTCCTTAATCGCTTCCTCGAATGAATCGATTCGAAAATCAGATTTCTGATTCTTCGCATCCGGGCCATGACACTTGTAGCACTTATCGGAAAGAATAGGCCTGATTTGTCTGTTGAAATCAACCTTCCCCTGCAAATTTAAGGCAAAAAAACCAAGGATTAGAATAAATACCGTTAATAGAGGAGAAGTTTTCAAAACAAGATGGGAGAGACCTGATTATTAAATCAATAGAGTATGTTTATGGGAGTGAGACAAAATTTTAAGTTTTCTTACTTTTTATATTCTGGATTGATCCTTGGCAACTTGGCACCGTCCGCTTCGAGGCGGGCAACCAGTTCGGTTTCCAATTTCTTGACCAGTCCGGGTTTACTCTCGGCCAGGTTATTGGCTTCGCTAAGATCATTTCTTAAATCATAGAGTTCGTAAATTCCTTCCCAGAATTTAATCAGTTTATAATCTCCTTTTCGGATGATGGAGTAGGGTCCGGGTGCGTGCCGGTAATGGGGGAAATGCCAGATTAGGGTTTCCCGTTCCGGGCTCTTCTTTCCACCGCTTTTCAGATGGTTTAACAGGGAAAGTCCATCGATTGGACGATCCTTCGGTAGGCCTGTTCCGGTGGCTTCCATAATCGTGGGGAACAAATCGATCGAGGAAACCGGAAATTCCGTCTTTTTCCCTGCGGGAATCTTGGCGGGCCATCGAACAAGAAAAGGCACGCGGATTCCACCCTCATAGCAGTATCCTTTCCCACTCCTCAAGGGAGCATTTTCTGTGGGGCTCCCATTCCGGTCAAGCCCGCCATTATCACTGGTGAAAATAATCAGGGTGTTGTCGTCGATTTCATGTTTTTTCAATTCGGCGAGCATGTTCCGCATGCAGTCATCAATCGATTCGACCATCGCGGCATATTTCCGGTTAGTCTCGGACATGCCATCCTTAAATTTGTATTTATCTGCTACTTCCTGAATCGCCTGGATGGGTGTGTGCACCGCATAATGGGAAACCTGTATGAAAAAAGGCTGATCCTTCCACTGCCGAATCAATTTTATCGCCTCATCCGCTTCTCGATGGGTTAAATATTCACCCTTTTTTCTTCCGGGTAGCTTATGAATCCCAGCACGAATAGTGGGGTGGCGATGCTTGGGATTGTTGTAAGGGTCGAAAAAGGATGGGGGCTGACCATAATCACATCCACCAAAATTTTCATGGTATCCCTGTTTTTCCGGATACCATGCCTCGTCTCCAAGATGCCACTTGCCAATATACGCTGTCTTGTATCCGTTCTTTTGTAAATTCTCTGCGATCGTGATTTCTGAGCTTTCCATCCAATAAGGATTTGGTGGGCAAAGGAGTTTGCGGTTTTTTCCTCCGACATATTCCGTTGGGTTTTTTTTCGGTGTGCCGAGTCCGCCCCGTTGGAAAAGAGACCGTATCCAGTCCGTTACTCCCAGACGGTGTGGATAGCGACCAGTTTGCACGGCCGCCCGGGTAGGGGAGCAGACCGCACAGGCTGCGTAGCCATTGGTGTAAGTGATCCCTTCCTTGGCCAACCTGTCCACATTTGGCGTGCGGTAAAAGTCCGATCCCTGACAGCTCAAGTCCATCCAGCCCATATCATCCACCAAAACAAGGATGATGTTTGGATTGTCCTGCTCTTTGGCCGAAAGCCAAACAAGGAAGAATGAAAAGATGCTCAATAAAAAGGGAAATGTTCTCATGTATGTTGACATTAAGTTAGATCAGCTAGGGTGCAAGCCTAGGGTCTTCACATGCCATTAGATTGTTTTGTAAGGTAAATTCTCAAAATAGGAAAATGCTGACGAATGATGGTAAATCCAGAAAAAATCAAAACATGAGGATTTTTATATCCGCTCTTTATCTATCTTTCCTGTAACTATTTGCCCAGGTTTGGACCAAAGGGGGGAAGCATAACTTGGCCAAACGAGCAGAGCGACGAGATTTAAAAAGTGAAGATTGAAGGCCAAAGAGTGAAATGTAATATCTGACCCATTCTTATCCCCATTCCTTGTGATCGCGAGTGCTGAAAGCCCGTGCGATCCAATGACCCTCATTACCCGAACCGCACCCCCGTCCACATTCCCCAAAACACGATGGATTGTTGCGTCTCACGCTTCATGGTTTCTGGCAATAACAGAGCACTTTCCATTTGGTTATTCCTATTAAACTTGCAGATAATTGATAATTGATTATCAATAGCGAATATGCATTCCTTCCGCACAAGTAAGTTTCATTTTTCATGCATTCTATCTGTCTTAATTTCAGGCTTAGCTTACGCTGAAGAGCAATCGCTCGAGCCAATGGTAGTGGTCGAGACTCGTACTCCCCAACCGCTAAGCGAAGCGTCACCTTGGGTAACGAGAATTTCAGGAGATGATCTTGAACAAAGGCAAATATACAATTTGTCAGATGCACTACGGTCTGTTCCAGGAATGGCAGTTGTCAGAACCGGGCAAATGGGATCCCAAACATCTCTTTTTAGTCGTGGAGCTCAGAGCGATCATGTAACTTTTCTTTATGAGGGAAGAAAATTAAACGGTGGTTTTTCGGGTACTTACAACCTAGGTCAACTTTCTTCAACTGGCGTGTCCAGTGTGGAAGTTTTGCGTGGCTCCTCTTCCGTACAGTACGGAGCTGAAGGAATCGGTGGGGCGGTTATGTTGCGCGGTCAACCTGGGGAAGAGCAGTTGAACTGGCTAATGGAGGGGGGATCTAATCAGTCTTTTTTTAATCGAATACAATATGAGTTTGATCAATCAGGATGGGCGGGGAGTCTAAGCACATCTTTGAATACCACTGATAACGAACAACCACACTCTCAGTTTGATAACAAGTCTGGTATTTTTCATTTATCCCGCCAAGTTTCGGAAAACCTAAAAATCGATTTACTTGGCATGGGAACTAAAAGTGATGTCAATTATCCCGGGAACAATAAAAGTGCCTCTTTCCCAATTGAGGGCCAGTATAATGAGATTGAAGGAATTCTCGTATCTCCAGGAATTAATTTTAACCTTGGAGATTGGGAGATAAAAACATTTTATTCTTTTTCAGAGGATAATTTAATTGGGAAGGACAGCTTTTCAGACACGACCTATCAAGCTGATACGAATTCTTTGGATTTTCAGATAAATGGAGCAGTAACGGAGATTGTTCAAGTAACTCTCGGTGGACTGTACGAGAAAGATTCTTTTTTTAAGAAGGAAAACTCTTCTAATCTCGTGGATATTGATAAAGAAACTGACTCGGAGGGTGCTTTTGCTTTGTCTACTTTTTCTCCCAGCGAAGATTTTTCGGTAACTTTAGGAATCCGTCAGGATAATTTTTCTGATTATGGAACCGCCTCGACCTGGTCTGCATTGATGGAGAAAGATTTATCGGAGGATATTATTTTGGTATCAAGATATTCCACAAGTTTCTCTCCTCCTCAGGCAAACGATCTCTATGGCATGTGGGGGAACCCTAATTTAAAGCCAGAGGAAGCGGAAACATGGGAAGTGGGCGTAACAGTATCTCCGAATGAAATGGTAAATTTACGAGTCTCATACTTTGATACCAGGTATACAAATCTTATTGAATGGAGTGGATCTAGCACCGCCAATGTGGGGGTTGCCAGAACGAAGGGGGTGGAATCTTCCCTTGAAGCAGTGCAGGGGAACTATTCATCCCGTTTTTCGTTTTCATATTTGGATGCAGTCAATTCGAATACAGACCAAAGGTTATTACGCCGTCCCAGAATCTTGGGCAATTTTGTTGTCCAGCATGCAAATGATATAAGCACCTTGGGTTTGGGGCTGAAGTTTGTTCACGATGTGATGGATATTGACGGGGGTAATTTCACCACTATTGAGGGAGATGATTATGCAATTGTTAGATTATTTGCTGACTATCAAATTTCGGAGGGGATCAAATTGTTTGGAAGAATAGAAAATCTGATGGATGAAGATTATGAGGAAGTGGATGGATATCCGGCACTCGGGCGTGCAGTCTATGCCGGGTTACGTTTCTCCTTCTAGTAACTCGCTTCGTTTAGCCGCACTCCGGGCACATCCCATATAGCATCACCTCAAAGCCCTGAACTTTAAACCCTTCAGGTGCTTGAGCGGGAGGGCTATCTTCGGTGGTATCTTCGAGGGCAAATAGTTTATCGCACCCTCTGCAGGCAAAGTGGACCTTGTCCTGTCCATCCGCCCATTCGTAGCGAGGGGGCTGCCCCGGGTAATCCACGCCTACCACCTGATGGCTTTCGCTTAAGGTTTTAATATGCCGATAGGTAGTGGCTATGCCCAGACGGGGAATATTTTGGGAGGCAAGTTCATGAATTTCCAATGGAGTGAGAGGTCGACCGGCTGATTTGATCGCTCCTAAGATAACTTCCCCCTGTTTGGTATTTCTTTTCACTCCTCAGGCTCAGGGATGGGGACTTGCGGCAGTTTCCCCTCTTTTAAGGTGTGTAATGTTTTCTTTTTGAGAGCCTTTACCTCCGATTTTATTTCCGCGTATACTTCTTTTTCCATGCGTTCGGTGAAAAGAATTCCGTCAAGGTGATCGGCTTCGTGTTGAATACATCGGGCAAGCAGTCCATCGCATTCCAGTTCGTGCTGGGCACCATCGAGATCTTGATAGCGGACAAGGATGCGTTCCGGGCGAGCCACATCCCCACGGATTTCCGGAAAGGAAAGACATCCTTCCTCGTAATAGTATTCGTCGGAGGGTAGGGCAGTTACTTCAGGATTCGCCAAGGACATGGGCATGAGAAGGGAGGGTGAGAGCGGTTTCCCATCAACAATACAGGCCATCGGATAATCGGGATGGTCTGGCACATCGACCACGCAGAAACGGATAGCTTTTCCTACTTGCTGAGCGGCTAGTCCTATTCCCTGAACCTGATGCATCGCTTCAAGCATGTCTTTGGAAAGCTGTGTAAGTTCATTGTCAAAAGATTGAACAGTCTTTCCTTTTTGATGGAGTACACTTTCTCCGTATTGAGTAATGCGCAGGGTCATGGGTGAAAAATTTTAGTCTGTTTGCTTGAATTGTAAAATTATGGCAAGGATTATGCCTTAAATTTGAATATGGCATCTTGTGAACAAATTGCAATTGCCTCTTAGAGGTAAGTTGACGAATATTCATCCCTGTTTTGGCAAAGCTAGAATCAGATAATCAAAGGAGGTTGGGGAGTGCTATTTCCCTGCCTTTGTTTGTTATATTTGGAATTCTCGGATTTGGATCTCCTGTTTTCTTCTCTTCGATCTCGGAGGTTTCATTGGAAGATGTTGGAGATAATACCAAGACTTTGGATGAGGAAATCGTGCGCCAGTTGCGCCAAAATAACCTAGGGCCGGCGGAAATGCTCCTGCAACTAACTTCGGTGGATAAAAGACAGGAATACGCAAAGACCATTAGCGAGAAAATGACTCCCAAACTTGAAATTTCAGGTGGTGGTAGTATTTTTGATTTGCTTGCTTTCGAGAGTTATTTCGGCGGCTTGGATCAATTTAATAAACAGCGAAAAAGGTACGAGGCCTTCTTTGTATACAATCGAGCTACTGTACAGGGTGATTTGCAAAAGCGTTTATCGGAAGAAAGTTCCAACACTAATGTTAGAGCTCTTTTGCAGGCAATACCTAAGGAAGGAAGACCGGGGAATTTCTGGAACCGGTTACTTTCTGAACCTTTGGTCTCTGCATTCCCTGGGGTAAAGGTGGCTAATTTGGAAGGTTTTCCTTTTTTTCCAGAACGAAAGGTGATTCTGGCAGTTGGTTTACAAAATTCAGGAGATGATGATTCTAACAGGACAGAAGCCGAAATCCGTGATGAGTGTATGGCGAATGCAAGAGAGGCTATGGCGAATTACCAAAAAGGGGCCACTTGGTTTTCTGTTACTAAAAATAAAACCAGCGCAGATGTCAAAAAGCTGGATGGTAATAGAACTATGCCCCCTGCTGATTTTAAAGACTTGTCTGAAAGGTTAGGATTGTTGAAAGTCGGTCGTACAAATACCGGAGCTTATGCCGTAATTATTGGAGGTGTGATGAACCGGGAAGGAAAACTTGAAAGTCATGGGCGCTGGTTACCTTTCCCTATTCTTGTTCCGATGATGGTGGGTACGGCCATGTCGATGGAAAATGGTTATTATTCCGACGAGGCTAGTTTCGAGATAGGCAAACTTGCTCAGCAGACCTTGCTGGGAAATTTAGAAGCGAAAGAAAAAATCCGTGCCTTTTTCTGGGCCGCCCATCAACTGGCCCGGAAAATGAACCTCATGCAAATGGCTGAACTCACCAAAAGTTGCCCTGACTTACAGGGTGTATTTGACTTGGCTGCCATGGTTCGTATGCGTAATCGTCCGGTTTCGGTATCCATCGGTGAGATCAAACAGATGCAAAGAGAAATCAATTTCTTACCCCTTGCCGAGAGAGTGGAAGCACGAAAAAAACTTTCCAAACTCCAGCAGGAGGGTGAAATTATCCGTAAGGATTTTGAGAATGAATTAAAAATAGTATATGCCGCGACTTTATTGAGCGGGGATCCATCCGGCGTACATCGATTCATAGAGTCCTATCCCGTGTACAAGAAAGACGGTGATAAAGAAGCTGCGGTTGCCGCGTTGAAAGATTTGCGTACCGCTATGTTTCACGGAGAAGGGGCTTTACAACACTTGCTTGATCAAAATAAGCCTATTCACGAAGATGGGGTTTTAGAAAGCACGGTTTCTACTGTCTTCCCTGTAGTTGGTGGGTTTCTTCTCACTTACCTATCACATGGTTATCGAGACTTGGCGATTTTCTGCAAGATAGCTTTCATCGTAGGTAGTTTTTTCTTTTTGCTTCTTTTTCTTTCCAATGTCTTGCCAAGACCAAGTTATTTACGTGCCAATAGTCACTTCTTTCTTCGTTGGACGAGACGTCTATCTGTCTCAATTGTATGGGGTTTACTATCAATTTTGGTATTAGAGCCGAGCCTACTCCAAACCCCACGTGGACAAGTTTCCGTAGCCGGATTTGATTTTGCGCTTGCGAATCTGCTCGCCTACGCCAATGAGGATTCTATGGCGGATCAAAATCTAACTGTTGTCACGGCTATTATAGCAGGAGTATTCCTTCTTATTCAGGTAGCTATCTTTATGATATGTCTTTCTCGTGTTTCACAGGTGAAAAATGAGGAGCTCAAGCCTGGGCTCAAGCTCGACTTGCTTGATAACGAGGAAAACCTATTCGACTTGGGGCTTTATATCGGACTCGGTGGTACCGTGCTGTCTTTGATTCTTCTTCTTGTGCTTGATGTGAAACAGGATGCCCTTATTGGTGCATACACCTCCACGCTTTTCGGAATCCTATTTGTCGCCGCCCTTAAGATTTTCGTGGTTCGACCCTACCGTAATCACTTGCTTGTGAAGCAGGCGGAAGAGTAGCGGCATGAATCGAAGTTTATTACTGGTTGTTTGCGACTTCCTGTTGCTAAGCATACTTGCCTTGGCAAGATTTGATGTTCCTGAAGGTGCAACTATTGCTCAAGATGGTCAAAAAGTAGTCTCGAAAGAAGTTATTGAAAGAATTTCTGACGGCGAGAGCTACGATGATGTTGTAGCTGAGTTGGAAGCTACTAACGAAACATTGTTAGAAAACCTGAGCAGTGATAAAGACGCTTTGGTTCGCCAAAAAGAAGAATTAGAGGAGCAAATTCTTCAACGCCAGAAAGAACTGGAAGCCAAAGAACAGGAGATTGCCAGCCGGGACGAAGTGATTGCCGGTAATGAAGCTGCCATTGCTCAGGCACAGCAAGATGCCGCAGAACTCACAAGGCAACGAGAAGAGATCGCGAAAAAGAGAGAGGCATTGTTGCAGAGTAATGCCGCTTCTAAGAAAGAACTTGAGCTGTTGGCCAGAAACTTGGAGGAAGCCAAAAAGAAACAGGAAGAATTATCTGCTCTCAAAGAAAGAAAAGAAAAAGAGGCTCAGTCCATGCGTATTGAACTAGCCGCAACTTTGGAAAAGGCCAAGGCTGAAGAAAAAGCAGCAGAAGAGGCTAAAGCTCTTTTGATGGACGAAAAGAAACGTTCGGATGCACTTGTGGCATCCACTGCTAAGATTGATCAAAAAATTGATAGCCTGAACCAAGGCCTTGAAGGAGTGGGTAAAGATCTTCGAGTGGTGGGCGAGGGGTTAGCTGGGGTAGGGGATAAGATAACTACCGTTACCAAAGAAGTTAGTAGCGTGAAAGAGGACGTGACCAAAGTTGGGCAGGAAGTTTCTGGAGTCAAGGCAACCGTTGCAGAAGTGAGTGAAGAAGTTTCCGGAGTTGGATCCAAAGTGGAGAATATCCAAAAAGAGGTCGAAGAAACCGCGGCTGTTCAGAAAGAAAGTTTTGAGAAGTTAAACGAGAGACAAAAACAGTCACTTAATGAAATCTTCACTAAATATGAACAGAATAAGGTAAAACTTTCCCTCGAGTTTAATCATAAAGGTGGCTTCTTGGGTGCAGAGAAGAAAGAGACATTTACAATGGATTCGATTATCCTGGCGGATGGATCTTTTGCTTACACTTTGGTACATGCAAAGGATAGTCCCTTTCGTCTACAGCCCAGGCCCCGTAGTTTAGTCTCAGTAAAAGGTCAAATTACCGGCAAAAAATTAAAACAACCGATTCCGATAAGGGAAATCGCTTTCATGGATGATCCGCGAATTATCATTGTACCTCTATATTTAGACCCCAAGAAATTGGTCGAGACCACTGATCTGGAAATTTTTTCCGCTCCTAAAAACCCCTATCTCTTCTCAGAGGCAGTAGTAGTCGATTCCAAAGAAGGCCGTTTTGGGCAGACTAACTTTGTTCGGGATGAGAAGGATGCCCGTTACATCAAGGTGGAACATACCAGCTTTGCCTTTCTGACCGGAAAATTTGATCCAGCCAAGAGCGATCTGGTTTTTTCACAAAAAGGAGAACTTCTAGGTATTATGGTAAATAATAACTACGCCTTTCATGTTAAAAATTTGGGAAGTCGCTTGCACGCAGGATCCAGGACAGTCCTTGGCAATGCTTTTGAATCAGCCAAGACCAATACCCTGCTGAGTTCCCTAGGGAAGAAATTATTTGGCTTACAGAATAAGTTCCGTTAAGAATCTACTCTTTCTTCCTTTTTAGTTTGAGCAATTCCACAAGTCAGCAAGACGAACAAACAGATACGCCATCAGTAGAAACTGATGCTTCCTCGACTGGTTGGTTCCAAAAAATAATCGAGGAACGGGGAATGTTTTCAAATTTCTTATCCTTCCCTCAGGATAAGGCTCCCTGGTTTGTTACTCTGCTATTAATCGCGGTTGCTTATTACCTGAGCTTTTGGGTGCGTTTGGAATGGATTGATTTTGCCCAGGCTCATTATGAGAATGAAAACGGAGAGATTGTTTATTTTCATCCTGAAATGGTAAAGGATGGCGTAGCTTTGCCAAATACTCATGACAGTTTTTATTTTGGGAGTATTTTACAAAAGGCACATCTGGGGATGCATCAGAATAATAACCTGATCCCTAGTGCTCTTACCAGTGGCATGATTACAATGTTACCCTATTGGGTCCTGCAACTCTTTCCTGATTTAACAATTGAGATGCTTCTTTTATGGATACCGGTTTATGTTGCGGGAATCGTGTGTGTTCCGCTTGTGTTGATTGGTCGATTATATGGCAGTCATGCCTGGGGCTTTCTTGCTGCATGTTTAGCTGGCGTCACTCACAGTTATTACAATCGAACCTTGGCCGGTTACTATGATACCGACATGTTTTCGATTACGATCCCCGCCTTTGCCCTTTACTTTTTGCTTTCTGCGAGCCGGCGGAAATCCCTAAATTATGCACTAGCCGCAGCTTTAACTCTGTATCTTTATCGTTTTTTCTATGCATCCGGCCAGGCCATTACTGGAGCTTTATCTGTTGCTTTCATCGGATATTCATTGGGTCTCGTTTTTCTTGAGTATTTTTTTGTAAAGAATCGAAACTTTAAAAAGACTCTTTCCAGCGAGAGTTCGGTGTTTGTTTTTAAATCCGTTCTCTTGATTGCCTTTGCCGCTTATGCGGAAAGTTGGTCCTATGGGGTTGCGATTGAAAATAATCCGGTAAAATTTAGCCTGGGCATATTATTGCTACCAGCCATGCGAACGGTCCTTGATTTTCTCAAAGTTGAATCTTCCTCAAAAGATTCTATCCGAGGGCAGGCAAATGATACAGACCTAGAACAAAAGTGGTCTTTAGGAGAGAAAAAACTTAAACCTTCAAATTGGCCATCGATCAGAATTTCACTCTTTGTGCTCCCTGTTTTAAGTATAGTTTTCTCTGCTTTCGCTTTGTCTTCAGGTGACATAAGGGGGAAAATCTTCGCAAAATTGGACCGTTATGTTTCTGCGGGTAAGGGCGTTGCTCTTCAGTCTCAGAATAAAGAAAAAGGATACAGCTTGAGTTACCTTGATGTATTTTCAACCGTTCGCGAAGCCAGTGGAATCCCAAAAGAGGTAGTTCGGAATCGTATTTTGGCGGACAGTCCATCCTGTTCCTGCCCCCGTTGCTTACCTGCTAAGGATAAGGAGGATGCTATTATTATACCCACTGCCATTTTTGGTCTATTGGGTGTCGTTCTGTTGATTCTTCGTTATTGGGAGTTTTGCATGGCGGTACCCTTTCTTGCGATTGCCTATTTTTGTTTTCAGGGAGCTGTCGGGTTACGGTTTACGGTACATGTTGGAAATATTGCTTCTTTGGGTGTTGTTTTCTTGATTCTTTGTTTTCTGACTTTTTTGGCCAGAAAGACTCTTAGCAAAGAGAAGGCAGGCAATTCTAACTTAGTGGCTAAAACTTCATGGGCTGTCTGGGTACTTGCTGGAGGCATTGTGATGTTTTTGCTCAGGCCTAATATCCAACATGCTCAAAATTATCATTCACATGTGGTTTACCCGACAAAGACGATCGAAGTACTGAACAAACTGAATGAGGTTTCCAAACCGGATGATTTTGTCGTTACCTGGTGGGACTACGGGTCAGGCTGCTGGTTTTACGGTGGAGCCCGTACCTTCACTTCACCTGCCCATCAGACATTTGATAATTATTTAAGTTCAGAAATTTTACGTTCTCGAAACCCGACTAGGGCAGTCAATCTCGCACGGCTTAAAACGGAGATCTATGTGGATATTAAAGACCAAGCCTCGAAAGGCGAATCAACTTATGATACGGCTGTGCAGGCGATTTTTAAGGATGGTAAGCCGGATTTAGCCTTTTATCAGGGGGTTCTTCATGATTTGGAAAAAGGGGTTTATCCACTTCCCCCGCAATCGCGGGATATTTTCTTGTTTTTGCCTTATGAAATCTTGAGGATTTTTCCAACGATTCTGAGCTTTAGTTCTCGAAATCTCTACTTCTCAGACGGACAGGCTGCCCAAAGCAATGCCTCTCGGGAACCTCCTATGAAAGTTCTTAGAAATGGAAGAAGGGAAGGGTTTGCTTTTAAATTTGATGAAGGTTTCCGTTTTGATCAGCAGGGTAATTTGCGGCTCGAAGCAGATCAATCAGGAGTTGTCCCCTATGCCCAGTTGTGGAGCACATCGGGGGTGGCAGGAGATTCAGCACGGATCGTTCCATCTATATCTGTCGATGGTTTTCAAATTATCTCGAAGCCTGATTCTCGGTCTAGCCGGGCACTGTTGTATGTGGAAAAGACCAAGGATCTTGTGATTTTATCCTCTGTTGCTCTCAATTCTACTTTCGCCAAACGTTTCCTTTTAGATAAATTCGATGAACAAGTTTTTGCCCATCCAATTTTCGAAAAAGGCGTCAATCCGGTCAGGCAACCGTTCATGACTCAGGCCGATTGGGTTTCGAGCCTGCCTAATGGTGTGTCTTTAAACATGCGTGGTGGATACAGGGTCGATGCCAACTTACAAACTTTCAAAGCGAAAGTCCCTGGAGTTAAGGATCCAGTTCCCTTTGCCTTTCATCGTAGATTGCATGATGAAAAATCAGGTAAACTCATCAAAATTCCAACCCAGCAAAAGGAGACTCCTCAATTTCATCTTATTCAGACCAATCTACCAGTCTTTGCCGGAGGCCGTTCCTTCACTGTTCCATCTGGCGGGCAAAGTGTTTCTCAAATTGCTGCTTCGAATGGGCTTTCCTCTGCCATGCTCGCCCAGCATTTAGTCAAGGATGAGGAGGAAAAACTGGACGGAGGACAGGTTGTTGAAATTCCTGCGAGGGGCTATCAAATGTCACAGGCCTGGTTTTTTATGGATCAGGAAGTCTTTGAAAGTATCCTGATTCAGGGCTTTCTAATGGAAGGACTCCCCACCGATTTATTTGAAAAAGTGTACTCGACACCGTGGGGTAAAGTTTACAAAATTGTAAAATAATTCATAAGACTGTGTATTTTTTGTGGACAAGATGCTAAATAATAATTGAATATATCAAAGATATTATAATGAACCCAAACACTGCTATGAGAGTTTCTTTATTCTTTCCCCTCTTTTTTCTCAGCTCATTTCTATTTTCGCAGCAGGCGGATACCCTCGAGTCAAAAGGTGCAATTATTATCGCCTCTCTAGAAGGGCAGGTAACCGTGGTTAACAACACTACACAACAGCCCCTGCCTGCTAGTCAAGTCAAAGCAGGTGGTCTTCTTGTTGACGGTCACACCGTTAAAACCGGCCCCGCCTCTAAGGTTATTCTACTCCTTTCGAACGGTACCGTTTCCACAATTAAATCGGACTCGTCTTTGAATATCAAAAAGTTCACTCAGACTAAATTTGATGCCAAAGGAAAGTCACTTTCTGAAATGAAGGGCGAGCCGAGTGCCTCCCAAACGGTTTTAGATCTTAATGTCGGGGACATGATACTCGATGTTAAAAAGCTCGATAAACAATCAAGTTTTAATATCGAATCACCCGTTGGTACTGCTGGAATTCGCGGAACCATCCCATATTTACAGGTCATGGAAACGGAAGAAGGCGGGTTTAACCAAACCACATCCATGATAGAAGGTGAATTGGCTTTCACTCCTAAAGGCTCTGACAAACCAATTCTTCTGGGCCCCGGAGACAGTCTCACCCTTGGCATTCTTCCCAATGGTGCGATGATTCCCCCTACTTTTAAGACCGTGTCTATTGACATGATCAATTCTGTTAACGCAGACAAGGCATTAATTAATGAACTTACTGGAGATAATGATACTGGCTCAGGACAAAGAAGATCTGGTAGTGTTGAATCTTCTGATGAAGCTGAGCAGCAAGAGCAGAAAAATGATGCAGACGCAGGTAGATCTGCCAAGTCAGCAGGTGCTGACAATAATGGATCCGCAACCTTAGGTGCGTTGGCCGATCAAGGCATAATCAGCCCGACTGATGAAAATGCTCTTGTTGCAGTGGATGCAATTAACGCTGCCGGCGGTCTTTTCGCAGATAAAACTTCAGAAGAAGCAGGTATTTCGAATCCAAATGCGTCACAAAGATATCGAAGAAACAGTGATAACGAGAAATCGAGCGATGAATTTGTTTCAAGTTTATTCGGGAACTTCGGTGATGTTGTCGAGGTAACCGCAGAGGCAGATGAACTTGGTTTAAAAAGTCCAGAAATGTTTAACAGTCTTCTTGAGAATTCAGAAAACTCAGGTGCGGTGAAGGAAGTAGTCGCGGTTGCAGCGGAGATTGGCGTAAAGGACAAAGCGAACATGGAGTCAATGTTTACCAACGTTGACCAAGCAGACGACTTAAAGGAGGTTATGGATGTCGCCAAGAAAACTTTAGGCACTGATGATGGTGCCGGAGGTAAAAAGTTGGATGCAAGCAAAGCGTCCATCCTCTCGAGTACTCTCAAGAATGCGGATAAGGCAGACTCATTGAAGTCTGTCATGGATGACGCTGCTGCTTTGGGTGCACAAGACGCAGAAAATCTTACTGCCGTTTTTGCTAATGCTGACAAGGCAGACGACTTGAAAGAAGTCATGGCAGTTGCTAAAGAAAATCTCGGTAAGGACGACGGAACTGGCATTAAGAAATTTGATACGACTAATGCATCTGTTTTAACCAACACTCTCAGGAATGCAGATAAAGCCACAGATTTGAAAGAAGTTGTTGCGAAAGCTGAAACCGCTGGTGCTATCGGTAGTTTGGACACCATGCTTTCCAATGCAGATAAAGCCACAGACTTGAAAGAAGTGGTAGCGAAAGCTGAATCAGCAGGAGCAAGTGCGAGTCTTGGAACAATGTTTGCGAATGCGGATAAAGCCACAGATTTNAAGGAAGTNGTAGCGAAAGCTGAATCAGCAGGAGCAAGTGCGAGTCTTGGAACAATGTTTGCGAATGCAGANAAAGCNACAGATTTNAANGAAGTTGTAGCGAAAGCTGAATCAGNAGGAGCAAGTGCGAGNCTTGGAACAATGTTTGCGAATGCNGATAAAGCCACAGATTTNAAAGAAGTTGTAGCGAAAGCTGAATCAGCAGGAGCAAGTGCGAGCCTTGGAACAATGTTTGCGAATGCAGATAAAGCCACAGATTTAAAGGAAGTTGTAGCGAAAGCTGAATCAGCAGGAGCAAGTGCGAGTCTTGGAACAATGTTTGCGAATGCAGATAAAGCCACAGATTTGAAGGAAGTTGTAGCGAAAGCTGAGTCAGCAGGAGCAAGTGCGAGTCTTGGTAAAATGTTTGAGAATGCTGACAGAGCTGACGAATTTAAAAGGGTAACTGATCAGTTAGACAGCGTTGGATTAGAGGGTGGGGCTTTGGATGTCTTTGAACAAATCGAAAGCGTCGCAGATGTTTTCGAGGCGGTTGCCGGTGATGGGGATGTAGACCAGACTTTTGCCAAAAATATTCTTGGAAACGCTAAGGAAGCCGGCGAAGTCAGTAAGGCCATTAAACTCGTCCAGGATAATGGAGGAGTGAGTGATTCAGCTGAGCTTTTAACTTTTGCCCAGAAAGATGTTTCAGAGTTAAAAGCAATTAATAAAGTGGCAGAAAAATTTGAAGGTAGTGAGAATGCTCTTAAGGCATTCGTAGGTGAAGGCCTTGACCAAGCACTTCAATTAGAAAAAGCATTCGAAAGTGGCGATATCGACGCAGATACTATTTCTAGTTCTGTGGGAACAGGTGGAACCTTTTCAGATGTTGTAGGTAACTCTGTGTTGCAAAAACTTCAAAATGAATATGCGTCAAATGCTGAGTTTCTGGAGGTTATAAATCTCAATCCCGAGAAAGCTCAGGATATCAACTTTGCCTTGTCTTTTGTTGAGAAAAATTCGCCTCAAGAATCTGCACTTTTCGCAAATCTTGACAAAATTGGTCCAATCATGAATTTAAGCAACCGTTTTGAAAATGATCAAAATAAGCTTAACATCGTTTACAACAATTTAGATGTTGCTCCTGCACTTGATCAATTAGTCACAGAATATAGCATTTATCCTAAGCGACTTGAAATCATTATGGAGAACGCTGACATAGCTCCCTCCATTCTGGATTATGAAAGAAAGATTGGTTTGTCACCGTCCATGTTTGAATCATCTGAAGTTTTGAAATCAACCCTCTCCAATCAAGGACTTAGCAGTCTGCTTCAGGCATATCCTGATTTCGATTTTGAAATTCGAGAGAACCAAGCTATCGCAGGCAAAATCATTGGACTTATATCCTTGGTCGAAGAAGAATTTGCTAAATCAATTTTGTCAAACTTGGAAGAATTCGACAAAATTGAGACACTTGTTTTCCGTGCCAAGCAAGAACCGAAAAAACTTGAGTCTTTATTTGCGAATTTAAACAGACTAGATGACATAAAATCCATATCAGACAAATTAGCAAAGGATAATATACCAGGTGGTCAGGATGCATTATTCTCAAACTTAGATACTTTTAATAAAGATCCAGGATACTATCTTCTTGCCATGGATAATCCTCGTTTCCTGGTTCGGTTGCACGAAATAACGGGAGATCTTTCTAAAGTCTCTTCTACATTGGCTTATGAATTGGTTGTACTAGATTTGTCGCGAAATGAACTTGAGAGAGTATTGGGCGACCTTATCGAAGGACCTCTTTCAGACGGTCCGACGAATTCTCCTCCAGATGATGAAAATCTCAATGATGAATTCTCAGCAGTTTCATTATTGGAAAGTCATATAATTAAACCTGGTGAGTTACCTCTAGATTTAGTTCTCAGTGAATCTCAGGTTCTCGCCAGCCAACTATTTCAAGAAACATTGGACACCTACGATGCCTTAAGTGAACTTGATCATGATGATCATTCTTATGACGGGGAATCTCCAGATTCTCATTCTGATGGTGTGAAATCTGGTGTTTTAGGAGGTGTAAACATAACTTTCACCGAGGGAGATTATGATTTATCCAAACTCTCCTACGAATCATTGATCGTTGCTTCGAGTGAGGATATATCTCTTTCAGGTGAAATTTCCTTTACCAGTGCTACTTCTACCATAGAGGAACTCTTATTTGTCTCTGGTGCCAGCATAAGTTTTGCAGAGGGTACAATTATTGACTTTTCAGGTGATGATTTGGGATTTGGCTCATTTGATTCCTTAGAAATTATCAATGTTGACTTGCATGCAGAGGATAGCATTGGCGTTCGTTCTCTTGATTCGATTGTAATCGAAAACTCAGAGTTTGCTACTAGAGGGGCTGGTGCAGATGAAATTCACATGATTGCTGCTGCGGATCTGACCATTGATAACCTGCGCTTTTCGGATCAAGTTCGTCAGATAACGATGGAAGCTATGACTATAAACTTGAGTAATTTAAACTTTCCTAACGGCTCAAACATCAACCTTAACTCTGCTTACGGCGGGATTGATGGTGTATATCCTAATTTCGGATCTGTTGCGACTGGAAGGGTTAATTTTATTAAGAATGTTAAGTATAATTCCAACCCGATTGATTCAAGGACAACTTTTGACCAGCATGGTGCTAACATTTCTATTGGCGTCCTTGGTAAATAATATATCACAATTATCGTTACATGAGATTTGCGTTTTTAACACTCTTCTTCCTCTCTTGCTCTATATGTTTTTCTCAAGAGAACAGTTCACCTCAAGATAGCATAAATTCTTCTGGGATAGACCCATCCTTGTTTGATTCAGGATTTTTCTCAGATGTCCTGGATCAGGCTAAACAAGGTGATGACGCAATGGGTACGCAAAGAATTGTTGACCAAAGAAAATCCAGGTTTGAGCCGAGTCTCCTTTTTTCAACAAATTATAATTATAACTCCAATCCTTTAGCTGCTGCGGACAATGCTAAAGTTTGGGAGGATGGGTTCGTAACATCTTTCAATCTTGGGTTCAATTTAGGACTTGGGGAATACCCAATTGGCGATGAAGTCCTCTTTACCCCATCGTTATATCTCAGTCACTCGCGAACCTATTACGATTTGGTTAATGATAACGGCGGGTCATCTAATTATTTAGACTCCGATTCTCAGATTGTTTCTGTTTCTTTTCCATTCGCTCTTCCAAATGACTTTGCCCTCAGGGTTTCTCACACATATTTTCGGCCAATAGATTTTCGAAATGATAAAAGTGATATCTATATTAATTCTCCATCATTTAGTTTTGAGAAACAATGGTCCTTGCCAACGGGTGGTCTCCTAAATGCTACAGTTGGAGCAGGTCTTTCGATTTCCGAGGGTAGTGAGTATTTTGCCTCTCTTATTTCAGCTGGTGTTGATCCAAATGCTGCAAGATTGTTGATCGCAAATCTTGAAAGCACTTCAGGACCAATAGGCTCTAGTAGACCAACGAACCTACAAGATTCATGGAACCACCAAATTGCAGTGAGTTATATGCACCCTCTTTCAGAGAAACTGTTTGCCATCCCTTCATTTGGTTATTCGAGGTCAGTATACACCGAAGGAAGGTATCTTGGAAGAGAAGACTCAGTGACTAATTTAGGTTTAAATTTTAGTTATGGGCTATCCGAATGGCTTAATCTTTCTTTGGTTTCAAATTATTCAACTAAGAACACAAATGATAAAGGGAAAGCTGAAGATATAGTTGATTACAAAAATTTTCTCAGCGGGGTTGGCTTTGGCATAAATTATGCCTTTTAAACGGAGTCTTTTTCTTTATTTTCTATTAAGTGGTTGGTTGGTTTTTTTACCTGCCACGCCTGATTACTTTCAATCACCTTCCTACAGTTCTGAGGCATTAGAGTTCCTTCAATTAAGCGAGAAGCAGATAGAACAGGATGATTTTAGAGGGGCAATCGCTACCCTGAACAAAGCAATGGGGATTTTGAAGGAGACTTCGCGTAATCATCCTCTTCGAATACAGGCAGAAAAACAACTGCGTATTGCCAAGGGGCGTTCTATTGTAGCCAAATATACCCGTAGCAAATTAAAACCAGTGACTGATCCCTCTGGGTTTTTACCCTTGGAGGATGAACCGAAGGATTTTTCGGTTTCTCAAGTATTTGGCCGAATTATTTCCAAAAATACTTGGACTGAGCGTGAACAACTTTCCGAAAACGACCCAGTCGGGGTTGGGCGCAGGCTGACCGTTTTACCCAAAGGTGGAATTGAGGTGATTGGTTACAAAGAACCAATCATGCTTCGTTCCTTGGATGCATCCAGTTTTGAGTTAGCCGGGGCAAACTTTATTCATCTAAATTCAGGTTCTTATCTATTTCATCAAACGAAGAAGAATGGCTCGATTAAACTAAAATCGCCTCTTACTGAGTGTACACTTTCGTCTGAAGACCCGTTTGTCTTTATGGCAGGGGTGACCACCAATGGTGGATTGAAAATTATCGGATTACTCGGAGGAATTACCTGTGTTATGGAAAGCGAATCCGAACGGTTAATCCCCGGACAACTTTGCTTTGCTCTGCCTGAGGGATTTAGTCGCACGATGAGCGTAGAATTGAGTACTCTGATTGTCACATCTAAATTAATTACCGCTTTTCGCAGGCCTCCCTCTTTTATGAAAAAGTTGAATCAGCAGGCGATGTTACAGGCTTTGCGCACCAAACAACGCTTCCGCACCGTAGTTGGCGATGTAAAGGGTACCCGTGATTTTGAGATTAAAGTGATTGAGGAAAAGTAGGTAAACCTAGCCGAGCCTTCTTTGTTTATTCTTACTATCTCCCAAACCTAGGCATAAAAAGAGGACTGATCTGTTCCATCTTGTGTAAACGGATTCGATTGGATGGATCAGGTGTGTCTTGCATGTCTGATATCGTAAGGATGTCTCCACGGGTAAGGCATAAGAGATCGTTTAATTCCTCTTTTTNCAGTTCACGNCGTTGAAATTCATAAGTGTATTCCTCTCCATCACTCGACATGCCAATAAAAGAAACCGTTCCTTTTCGTTTTTTGATTGGACTTATGATCCGACAGACCTGCTGGCCATGGCCTAAATCTTGTGGTTTATTCACCCCAATCATGGATAGACCAAATTTAACCTCCCGAATCTCCAAATTTAGCGGGCGGTTGATTTTCTCCATTACGGATGGCGGGCTCATTTTCCTGACTTCATGACTGAAGTATTTCGATTGATTGTCTGCCAATGGACAGCAGATCCCATTGAAATAGGGGGCATGAAGGACGACATTAGTATCTTCTTTGGTTAACTTGGCACAGTTTTGATGAAGGGTATGGCAAATTTCAGCCTGAGCGGGTTCGGTAATAATCGCCAAACCGTTATTCTTGAGCAAACTNGGTAAGAANGAAAGNAGTTGTCTGTAATTTGAATCATCNNCNTCCTNATCNANTAATTCATTAAGNGAGTACCCAAGAAGGATCAGGTCGTATCTTTTCCGATTCTTTTCATCGAAGGGAAAATTTAAATCCANACGGGCNGTGCTGATTCGACTATCCGGCCAAAGTCCACGATTGNCCGCNTGCACNTTCTTTACAAATACCANGCTCTTGCTTGAATAATCNACCGCCTCCAATTGCATATGGTTCTCAATACCCTGATTATGAAGAAAGTGCAGGCAGGATAATCCACTTGCTCCCGTACCAGAGCCTAGATCCAAAATTCGGACCGGACCTTTCTTAGGAGGACTCCATCCCCGTACATGCAAAGCCTCGGCCATGGCAAACGACATCGCAGTCCATGTCCTNGGATAATAAAAATTCCCGTATGCCAAAATGGAAAGATCCCGTTTTCCATAAGCATCCGCATCAAAATTACGGAATTTATTAAAGCGATCACTCTGCTGTACGATTTCCTTNCGGATAAGATTAAGTAATTTATCCTCACTTAATTCCGGCCATTTCTGACATGCCTGCATCCACCACCAATCCTCAATGACACGAGGGAAACTTGGAACGATAGCAGTGGGTAGCATACCTAGGAATTAAAATCAGGTAAGTAGATCGGAACCCAACCATTCAGGCTAGGTTCTCTTGACTGGACATATAGTGAAACTCTTTAGATCTTTCCGCCGTAGACTGCCTGATCGCCCAATTGCTCTTCAATACGAAGCAGTTGGTTGTACTTACAGATACGGTCTGTACGGGAAAGAGAACCAGTCTTGATTTGGCCGGCATTGGTGGCCACTGAGATATCAGCAATNGTTACATCTTCTGTCTCACCGGAACGGTGGGAGATCACGGAAGTGTATTGGGCTTCCTTCGCCATTTCCACGGCGTCAAATGTCTCGGTGAGGGATCCAATCTGATTTACTTTTACTAGAATGGAGTTTCCAACGCCCTGATCGATTCCTTTTTTGAGGAAGTCAACATTGGTCACGAAAAGATCATCTCCTACGAGTTGTACGCGGTCGCCGATCGCATCGGTAAGTTTTTTCCATCCGGCCCAGTCATTTTCGTCGCATCCGTCCTCGATCGATTTGATGGGGAATTTGTTTACCAACTCCTCATAGAAAGCAACCATCTCGTCGGAGTCACGCTCGGAACCATCGCTTTTACCGAATACATATTTGCCTTTTTCTTTGTCGAAAAATTCGGATGAAGCTACATCGAGGGCAAATACAATCTCATCACCCAACTTGTAACCTGCTTTTTCAACAGCTACGGAAAGAGATTCAAGGGCAGCCACATTACTTGCAAGATTGGGTGCAAAACCACCCTCATCGCCAACCGCTGTGGAAAGTCCCTGATCCTTAAGTACCTTTTTTAGGGAGTGAAAGATTTCACAGCCCATACGAAGTGCTTCACGAAAGGATGGGGCACCGATTGGCATGATCATAAACTCCTGTACATCGATGGGAGCATCTGAATGAGAACCGCCATTCAGAACATTCATCATCGGGACGGGTAATACCTTGGAGTTTGGGCCGCCAAGGTATTTATAAAGGGGAAGCCCGCATGCGGCGGCAGCTGCATGCGCGGTGGCCATGGATGCACCAAGTATAGCATTGGCACCTAATACGGATTTGTTGGGTGTTCCGTCTAGATCGAGCATTGCCTGGTCGATTCCTGCCTGATCAGTCGCGTCCAATCCTACCAAGGTTTCAGCAATCTTGGTGTTTACATTCTCGACGGCTTGGGAAACACCTTTCCCAACATAACGGGAAGCATCTCCATCCCGAAGTTCAATGGCTTCGTGTTCGCCGGTACTCGCTCCGGATGGAACGGCAGCTCTGCCGAATGCTCCGCTGCTAAGTTCGACCTCAACTTCAACCGTTGGGTTGCCGCGTGAATCGATAATTTCTCGACCGTGTACTTCAATGATGTGCGTCATGTTATTTAAGTGCAGATAGGGGTTGAGCGCTGTTGCGCATATGAAAACCTGATATCATGGGATTACCGCGAATTTTGTCAAAAGTCTTCGCATAAAATTGAAGCATGAAGAGACGCTTGATTCTCGCAATTTTCGATCCGGGAATCTATAAGCTAATATTATTTAAAATTATGGGTAAGCCACGCAATGCAATTTCGCCCACTCGCGAGGAAGATTATCCCGAGTGGTACCAACAAGTCGTTAAAGCCGCCGATTTGGCGGAGAACACTCCTGTGCGCGGATGCATGGTGATCAAGCCTTGGGGGTACGGCATCTGGGAAAATATCCGGGACTCCCTCGATGGAATGTTCAAGGAGACTGGCCATAAGAATGCGTATTTCCCGCTCTTTATTCCCAAAAGTTTCCTTCAAAGAGAGGCGGAGCATGTCGATGGCTTTGCCAAGGAATGTGCGGTAGTTACACATTCCCGCCTCGAAGCAGATGCGGAAGGTATTTTACAACCAGCAGGTGAATTGGATGAACCGCTGATTGTACGTCCTACCTCTGAGACCATAATCGGGGAATTATTTGCCCGATGGGTCCAGTCTTACCGGGATCTTCCCTTATTGATCAATCAATGGGCTAATGTGGTTCGCTGGGAAATGCGTCCCCGTCTGTTTCTACGCACCGCGGAATTTCTATGGCAGGAGGGACATACCGTTCATTCTTCCCCCGAGGAAGCGATGGAGGAAACCCGTTTGATTCTAAAACTATATGCGGACTTTGCGGAGAACTGGCTCGCCATGCCTGTGCTTTGCGGAGAAAAAACAGAGTCTGAGCGGTTCCCGGGTGCGGAAAGCACACTTTGTATCGAGGCGATGATGCAGGATCGTAAGGCCCTCCAAGCGGGAACTTCTCATTTCCTCGGACAAAACTTTTCCAGAGCCTGTGGGATCAAATTTCAAAGTGTTGAAGGCAAAGAAGAATTTGGTTGGACCACATCCTGGGGAGTATCTACACGCCTAATTGGTGGAATGATTATGACCCATGCCGATGATGATGGTCTTGTGGTTCCTCCCAAAGTTGCTCCCACACATGCGGTAATACTTCCAGTCACGCCAAAAGAAGAAACCCGTTCACAGGTATTGGAGGCGTGTGAGCAGTTAGCCAAGGAATTGCGTTCCCAGTCCTTCTCGGGTGGTTCAATCCGAGTGGATGTAGATGACCGGGATCTGCGCGGAGGTGAAAAATACTGGGGTTGGGTAAAGAAGGGGATTCCTCTGACTATTGAAGTGGGACCCCGTGACTTAGAAAAAGGAACTGTTTTTGTTGGCCGCCGTGATCAGGGAGCCCAGCGTGAAGGCATGGATCGTCAATCATTCGTCGAGCAAGTGCCCAGTATTCTTGAAGAGATGCAAGCGAATCTATTCGCGAAAGCATTGGCTTTTCGTGAGGAGAATACTGTGACCATCGAAAGTAAGGATGAGCTTTATGCATACTTTACCCCTAAGAATAAATCCAAACCGGAAATTCATGGTGGGTTTGCTCTGGCACATTGGGATCGTGATCCGAAATGGGAAGAACAATTGAAAAATGATTTAAAAGTGACGGTCCGTTGTATCCCTGATGAGCTCAGGGAATCAGGTACCTGTATATTTAGTGGCAACCCAAGTCCCGGCCGAGTTGTTCTGGCCAAATCATACTAAACCGAAATGTAGATCTTCCCTATGGAAGTAATCACGTCTATTCAAGAAATTCAGACTCTCGCTCTGCGTTTAGAAAAAGAAGGGAAAAAGATCGGATTTGTTCCCACCATGGGATATCTGCATGACGGACATCTTT
>NZEN01000027.1 GCA_002689665.1 Opitutia bacterium
TCCACCCTCCGCTCTCCTCGAGGGGGAAGGTGCTACCCAGCAAATGACGGTTCTTGCCCACTACTCCGATGGTACCACCCGGGATGTCACACCGCTCACCGTTTTCCAGTCGAGTAATGATGTATCCGCAGCGGTAGATGAGAAAGGTTTGGTCACAGCCGGATCACGTGGCGAGGCTTTCATGATGGCCAGGTTTAATATTTTCACTGTCGGCATCCCGATGGTGGTGATCCCGGAAGACCTCAAATACCAAAGACCCCAATTACCAGCCAATAACTATGTGGACTCTCATGTTCATAATAAATTGCACAAATTGCGGATGACTCCGTCCGAGATATGCAGTGACGAAGTTTTTGTCCGTCGCCTCTACCTCGATATCACCGGACTTTTGCCAACCTTCGAAGAATCGGCCGCTTTTTTGGCGGACGCATCACCCGATAAAAGATCAAAACTTATAGACAAATTACTGGAGAAGAAGGAATTCACAGAACTTTGGGTGATGAAATTCGCCGAACTTCTTCAGATCCATACAGATGATAACCAGGGGATGAGTTACAAAGCCACCCTGCTCTACTTCAACTGGTTGAAAGACCGGATTGCCAATAATGTACCGATGGATCAGATCGTTAAGGATTTGCTTACATCCAAGGGAGGAACCTTTACCAACCCGGCCACGAACTACTATCAAGTCGAGCGGGATAATCTAAAAATCACGGAAAATGTTGCTCAGGTCTTTATGGGTATGCGTCTACAATGTGCCCAGTGCCACAACCATCCCTTCGATCGCTGGACGCAGGATGAATATTTTTCGTTTGCCTCCTTCTTTAGCCAGGTGGGTCGCAAACGGGGTGCAGATCCCCGGGAGAATATTATTTACAACCGTAACAGCGGGGAAATTAATCATCCGGTTCATAAAAAACCAATGACCCCTAAATTTCTCGGGGATGATACTCCTGAAATACCCAAAGGATCCGACCGTCGCGAAGTTCTTGCAGAATGGTTGGCTTCCCCGAAAAATCCATTCTTTGCCCGCAACCTGGCCAACTTAGTTTGGGCCCACTTTTTTGGGCAGGGAATTATCGAGCCAGTCGATGATGTTCGCGTATCCAACCCGCCATCAAATCCGGAACTGCTGGATGAGTTATCGGCTAAATTCACTGAGTATAATTACGATTTTAA
Source organism: Opitutia bacterium (assembly GCA_002689665.1). Classification (GTDB taxonomy): domain Bacteria; phylum Verrucomicrobiota; class Verrucomicrobiia; order Opitutales; family Seribacteraceae; genus Seribacter. The sequence goes on from NZEN01000027.1 coordinate 1,180, forward strand.
GAAATTGGTAAGGGATGTCTGTAATTCAAGAATTTACCAACTTTCCACCAAGACAACCGCATCCAACGAGTCGGACACCCGAAACTTTGCCCGCTCCCATTTGCGTAGACTGCGGGCTGAAGTTATGCTTGATGTTATTTCCCAGACCACGGAAACCAAAAACAAATTCCAGGGACTACCCCTTGGCGCCAAAGCTATTCAAATTGCCGACGGCAGGGTAAGTAACTATTTTCTCACAACCTTCGGACGGGCCAAAAGGGAAACCGTATGCTCCTGTGAGGTGGTAATGGAACCGAGCTTATCGCAAGCTCTTCATTTGCTCAACGGAGACACTACCAATACCCGTATTCGGCAGGGGAAAGTAGTCGAATCCAGCCTTAAAGCTGGTAAAAAACCGGATCAAATTATTGATGAACTTTATCTCCGTTGTTATTCCCGCAAGCCAAGCACTGCGGAAAAAGCCAACTTACTGGCATCGCTAGACTCAGAAAACCCTAGGGAAGGTCTCGAAGATGTTTTCTGGGCCCTGCTTAATTCCAAAGAATTTATGTTCAATCATTAAGTTTCTTCTTCCGCGAATCTCTACCATCTACCTAGTAAACGTTTTTCAATGAACTTTATCAAAGCTATCTTTTCCTTTTTTGTGGGATCTTGTATTGCTTGGTCATCTCCGGAAAAGCCAAACTTCCAAGACGACATTATCCCTGTATTTGAACAATCCTGTAATTCATGCCATAACCCCGACCGGGCACGTGGTGGGCTCGACCTTACCAGCATAAACGCAATCCTTGCAGGTGGCAGTTCCGGTGAAGTTTCGATCCCCGGTGATCCAGACTCCAGTCTTCTTTATCTACTCCCCGCTAGGCTGCAGGAGCCTCACATGCCCCCAAGAGGAGAAAAAATCGAAAAAGCTCAGCTTTCCCTAATTAAAAACTGGATCGCTCAAGGCATGTTGCCCACCGCATCGGGAAAACCAATGAAGAAGAAAAAATCATCGGTTAATCTTGCTCTCGGGTCCGTTTCCATAGGTAAGCCCGAAGGACCGCCCCCGATGCCGAAATATCTTGCCCTGCAACCTGCTTTGGTTACTGACCGTGCATTTGCACCTTCAGCGATGGCCGCAGCTCCCTGGTCTCCCTTGGTTGCCCTGGCTGGCCAAAAACAAGTAATCCTTTACAACACTGAAAATCTGCAAATCTCTGGTATTCTCTCCTACGAAGAAGGATTTATTGAATCGATGAATTTCAGTCGTAATGGAAAACTGGTGATTGCTTCCGGAGGTCGCGGTGGAAAGAGTGGAAATGTAGCCGGATGGGATATTGAAACTGGACGCAGGGTGCTGACCGTAGGTGAAGAACAGGACTCTATTCTCAGTGCGGATATTTCCGCTGACCAGTCTTTAGTCGCAATCGGAGGGACTAACAAGTTGATCAAGGTTTTCGATCTGGCTACCAATGAAACTCTTTACAAAATCAAAAAACACTCCGAGTGGGTCACCCAGGTTGCTTTCTCTCCCGACGGCATTCTTTTGGCAACTGCTGACCGAAACGGGGGTCTTTTCGTTTGGGAGGCAGGAACAGGCAATCCTTTTTACACCCTGGATGGGCACAAGCAGGAAATAACCAGCCTCAGTTGGCGTGCAGACGGTAATGTTCTGCTCTCGGCATCCGAAGAAGGTGCCGTCCGAACATGGGAAATGATTAACGGAAAACAAGTTCGTACCTGGAATGCACATAGCGGAGGTGTGCTCTCAGCTCATTACGCCCAAAACGGAAATATTGTTACGGCCGGAAGGGATAAAACCGTAAAGTTTTGGGACGGAAACGGAAAAGCCCTGCGTACGATTTCAGGATTTGCAGATATTGTGATGGAAACAAGACTTTCCCACGACGGCTCCAAAATTATCGCCGGTGACTGGACTGGTAAAGTCGGCGTGTGGAATTCCGCCGATGGAAAGCATTTGGGCGATCTCAATGCCAATCCCCCTACCCTGGAGACGAGAATCACGCTGGCGACTCAGCAACTCAACCAAGACCAAGCTTCACTGGCTAGAGCTCAAAGCCTACTCCTCCCTTTTCAGAAGAAAATCGATGAAATTACCAAACAAGTAACCGCAAATAAATCTGCCCTTCAGGTTGCCGAGAAAGCTTTGCAGGACGCGGTCTCTACCGCTCAACAAGCCAAGGCAGCCCTTGATCAGGCACTCGCGGACCTGGCCAATAAAACCAAAATTCAAAGCGAAAAATCAGCACTCCATGAAGCGAAGAACAAAGAATTAGCTGCCAACCAACAGGCTCACACCGCTCAATCCGGAGATTTTAACAAATGGAAGCAACGGGCCAACGATCGCTCAAATCAACTCAGCCAGATCAAAGAATCCTACCGAAAAGCAAACGAGGCACAGTCTCAGAACCAGGATGATGCTTCCTACACTGACGCGGTCAATAAGGCTAAATTGGCAATGGAAGCAATGGAGAAATCATACCTCCACGCCAGCTCCCTCACCGCAAAGCACAAAGCAGAAATGGATAAGCATGCGGCCCTAAATAATACTCTTCAGCAAGCAGTCAAGGAAGCTGCCAAGATTTTGGAAGAAGCTAAAAAATCCGTTATCGCTTCCGTCGAAAACAAAGCCAAAAGGGAAGAATCCTTGAAACAGAGTCAAGCCAATCAGGCTTCCGCAACAACGAAACGAGATCAGACCAAAAACAATCTTTTAAATTCAGAAAAACTCTTGGCCCAAGCCAAAGAGGAAATCAAAAAACCTGCAACTGAAGTTTCCCAGGCAGAAGCAACCGTGAAATCCTCTAAGAATTACCTGTCTAAATGGAAAGCCGAATCCATCAATTTCACGCGACATCAGGAAATCTTAACACTCAATTCTCTGGAAGATGACCTCGGCTCACTTGATGAATTATTGGAAGAGTCAAAAAATCTCTTTTCTTCTGCTCAACAAGCTGTGGATAACGCCGCGGCCACCTTATCTGCCTTACCCCAGAAAATCTCCGAACATCAGCAGGTTATTGCTCAAAAGCAATCATTCGTTCAATCCGAGAACTCAAAGCTTGATCAAATCTCCCTGGCTAAGAATCAAAAAGTTTCTTTTATTCAACAGGTTGATCTAATCCAAAAGCAAAACGAGTCTCAGACGAAATTAGATCCACAAAATGAACCTCTTCGGCAAGCAGGGGCAAAACTTTCGGAGTCTCTCGCCCTACTCCATAAAGATTTACAGTCTGCAGATGCAAAACTTCTTTCCAAGCAACAGGAATTGGTGCTGGCAAAAACAGCTGTCACCTCCGCCGAGGCTGCACTTGCCGAGATAATGAAAATGCGTGAAAGTGCTCCCAAAGTATTGGAAGAGAAGGAAAAGTCTCTACTGGATGCCCAAAACCAACTGAAAGTAAGGGAAAAAGAATTTACCGAATTTAAAAAGAAGGTCGATTTGCAAAAATCAAAAACAGAGTCCCTCCTTCAGCAATACCTCGAGGCATTACCCAAATAACCTTCTTCCCACGCAACCAGTTTTCTCCTTTCCCTTAGCAGGAAACTTGACTTTTGGTATCTTGTTGGAACTAATATGTTTGTGACTGTTTTTATCACATTGCGAAGTTTTTATCCCAAATTGGTATTCTTATTTCTTGTCTTTCTTATCACTTCAGGGGCGGAAGAAACGAATTCCACGAGTTTGTCCGAGCTTGAACTGGCCAAAAGAGACGCCAAAGACTTCAAAAATTTGGCCACCCTTATCAAACCATCCGTTGTGGTCATTGAAAGTGTTGACCGTAACGGATATGAAGGAGGCCGCGGTACCGGGTTTGTGGTACGGGAAGATGGAGTGATTGCCACCAACTTTCATGTGATCGGAGAACATCGGGATTTTTCAGTTCGTCTTACTGATGGTCGTACTTTTCGCCCACACTCGATCCTCGCGATCGATCGTGATCGAGACCTCGCCCTTTTCAAGATTGAAGCAGAGGGGTTACCGGTTCTTCAATTGGGCAACTCGCAGGATTTAATTCCTGGACAGGCCGTTTTATCGATCGGTAATCCTCTTGGGTATGAACACAGCGTTAGCCGTGGAGTGATTGCTGCAATCCGGGAACTCGAATTTGGAGACGGTAGACCGATGGTCCAGGTTGCCATACCCATTGAACCTGGTAGTAGTGGTAGCCCTGCTCTTGATTTAAATGGTAATGTAATTGCCATTCTTTCCATAAAATCCGGTGGAGCGATGGGGTTTGGAGTTCCAGTTAATGAATTAAAAAGGCTTCTCGGGGAGCTAGACCCCATCCCGATTAAAAATTGGCTAACCATTGGTGAACTGGATGAATTGGAATGGAAGGCGATGATGAATGGCTCATGGAAGCAAAGAGCAGGAATTATTTCCGCCGTCGGATTAGGGAATGGGTTTGGTGGCAGAATGTTATGTCTTAATCAAACGAAATTTCCAAAGCTTCCTTGTGAAATAGAAGTCGAAGTAAAACTGGAAAATGAGAGCGGCGCTGCTGGGTTGGTCTTTCATTCGGACGGCAAGGATAGGCACTATGGCTTCTACCCAACCAACGGCTCCCTCCGTCTGACTCGTTTTGAAGGTCCAAATGTCTTTTCATGGACGATTCTGCAAACAATTCCATCGGAGGCTTACAGGCTCAATGAGTGGAACCGCTTACGGGTCAGACTTGAAGAAAATGGGCGTATGATCTGTTCGGTCAACAACGAGGTGGTCATTGATTTTGTAGATCATGGGTTTGAGAGCGGACAGGTCGGGCTCTGTAAATTTCGTGAACCTACCGCCCGATTTCGTTTTTTTAGGGTATCCAAAAGATTTCCTAAATCAAAAGTTACGCCTGCATTTACCAATCAGGTGCGTAAACTGGTAAGGCCACTCCTGCATCGGGATTCGCTTGAACCCTCTGAAATCGACGAACTTGTAAATATGGGTAACCCAACTCCACAAGCTCTTCGTGACCACGCCATGGAACTGGAGAAAAAAGCCAAGGAAATAAAACGGTTAGCGGGGGAGGTCCGGGAGCGGTTGGTCATCGAAGAACTTGCCAAAAGCCTGCGGATTGAAGAACGAGGCTCGGTAGACCTCCTACGCTCCGCCCTCCTGATAGCTCGTTTGGATAACGAAAATTTCGATTTGGATTCCTATCTTGAAAAAGCCGACCTCCTTGCCGGTAAGATTGAGAAGTCCTTTACAAAATCTTCCACCCAGGAGGAAAAACTCCTGATTTTGGTCAAGCAGTTGTTTGGCGAAATGGGATTCCATGGAAGTACGCTTGATTATCACCATCGTTCAAATAGTTACATGAACGAAGTGATTGATGACCGCGAAGGTCTTCCTATTACTCTTTCTATTTTACTGATTGAATTAGCCAACCGCCTTGACCTGCCTGTTTCCGGGTTGGGTCTACCCGGTCATTTCATGGCGATTTACAAAGAAGATCCTCCCGGTGAAAAATCTGGCAAACGAAAATCAAGGGAACTCCTGATTGATTCATTTGGTGGGAAAATAGTCAGCCGGGAAGAAGCCAGTCGAATCACCGGAGTTACACTCAATGAAAAAGATTTCGAACCTGTTTCGAATCGTGACATCATTACCCGTATGCTTCGCAACCTGATCCAATCTGCCGAACGGGAAGAAGATTCCGTGGCCCGTTTAAGGTATGTCGATGCAATCATCGCAATAGACCCAAACGATCGATACACTAGGGCTATGCGGGCCATGATCCATTACGGGGAAGGACGCTCTACCGACGCCCTTATCGACATTGATTTCCTGATTGAGAAAAATCCGGACGCTCCGGAACTTGATCCCCTAAAGGTATTGCGTGAGCGTTTGATTGAACAGGGTGCGAGTGCTCCCTAATTTGTAGGCCCAGCCTCTAGCGAATATCGTCCTTGCTGAACTCATCCCCGGTTTTTCCATCGGGCCCCATTGAGAATAGTTTATATCCTTCCCCACCCTCCTCCAGTGGGTATTCATAAACATACTCACTCCCCCAGGGATCTAAAAAGGCAGGATCTTTGCCGAGCGTCTGAGCAAGCCAGAGCTGTAACGACATCCCACCACCATGGGAAATATCGGGGATTTCAGTCTGATCAAAAGCCGATAAATCAAAATGAAAAAGATGAGTGGGAATTTTGGAGGGATATGGGGGCAATTCGAGACCGCCATTTTCATTGTGAAAACCAGCCAATGACATAAACAAAGTTTCCCCTGGTGTACAAATTCCCTTAGGGCAATTTGGATATTCACCAAAGTCCGCCAAGTATTCGTTGACTGCGTTTTTAAGCCCCACAAGTTCGAGCTTCGCTTTTTGAGATGCTTGCTTCCTGCTGATGTAGCCCCATCCGGTGAACAAAATCCCCATAAGGATCCCAATGATCGCAATCACAACTAAAAGTTCGAGCAAACTGAAGCCTTTTTGCTTTTTGATCATGCCAACTTCGCCCCCCACCCCATTTGCTGCAAAGCCTCTCTTACCGCCTCCAGGTCTTCGTCTTCCATCGCCATTTCTTTGTATTTTTGATCCCGACGGGCAGCTTCTTTGAGAAAATCAAGACATTCCCCGGGATGGCCAAGTAGGCAAGCATAACAGGCTAAGTTATATCGGATAATCGCACTTTCATAATGAACCGCCAAGCCATCGAGGAGAATTTCCCGGGCATCCTCAATGGATTCACTTCTGCGGGTAGCAAATGCATCGGAAACCCACCAATCCTCCTCATCCGGGTACAAATAACGCAGCTCACGGGACAAGGTCCGCATATTTGCCCAGTCCTTTAAGTCCTGCCTGATCGCCACCTGAAAAACTTTTTTCTTTTTTAGCCAAGGTTCTTCATCCGGCAGGGCCCGCAACTCTCGGTCGGCCTCTTGGTACATCTCGAGATCAAAATAACCACTTGCTCTTCTAAGATGAGTAGTTGGAGACAAAATGTGAGGGGGAAGATCAGACATTGNGATGAACAATCACTCTGAATTCAGGAAGCTTCGGACTCAAGCTCTTCCAAACTTTTTTTTACCTCACTCTGATTTTCGGAACGATTCCACATAGCTGCGAGAACACTTCCGATCAGGCAATGCATAACAGCACTCAAGGCACATGGAGCCGGAACCATCGGCATACTGGAAAAATGTTTACTCGCCAAAGCCATACCTAAACCAGAGTTTTGCATTCCCACTTCGATCGATAAGGTACGACTCACGGTCTTCTCCTCCCCGATCAAACGAGGCAAAATATAACCCAATGCAAAACCACCTATATGTAAAAGAAATACTGCACCCAGCATGGTTTGCCAATGAATAAGGATTGTTTCACGCTTCGCCGCCAAGACAAACCCAACAATTAACAGGATAAATAAAACGGATAACAGAGGTGAAAAATTGGCGGACCGCTTTGCGACATTTGGGTAGAATTTTTTCAGACTGATCCCAAAAAATAGAGGAATCAAAACGATGTAAAATATACTTTTCATTAAAGCCCAAGGGTCCACCGGGAGATAATGTCCGGCATATAAATGGGTCAACCACGGCGTCACCACAATTGCGAGTAATGTGGAAACAGCTGTCAGGCAAACGGAAAGAGCCACCNTTCCATTGGCTAAAAACACCACNACATTGGATGCGGTTCCTCCNGGNCAACTGGCAACTAATATCANTCCAACCGCCATCTCNCCGNGAATCTTAAAAACAAAAGCAATAAGAGCCGCCCACGCCGGCATAATCGAAAACTGTAAGAGTGCACCCAAGCCAACCAACTTTGGTTTTTTTAAAACCTCAGCAAAATCTTCCACCGAAAGAGTTAACCCCATGCCCAGCATAATGATGCCGAGACCCAGGCTGATTGCTTCTTTTCCATACCATAAAAAAAGGCTCGGTTCGTAAAGAGCGGTCAGTCCTACCAAGACCGACCAAAGCGGGAATAATCGGGTTGCCCCATCGGCCAGGGACTTCAGCAACATTTCAAAAAGAGACTAATCCTTACTTAGTTGCTTATCTCCCAGAATTCGACTTCCCCCCATTGGTTTCCCCATCCCTGATACTTTGGAGTTATTCGGAAATACTGAGCNTTTACAGCCCGCAAATCGACCTCAGCCCACGCTGACTTGCCTTTCTCGGCTACAAATCCTTCATATTCATTAAAAAGCATGTAATTTTCACCATCGCGACTTACTTCTACTTTTACTTCCATCAGCTCATCACTCCGGTCCCAGGGTTGGAAGNAGATTCGGATAACTCCGATTCTTTTTTCAGTTCCAAGATCAAAAGCAAGGCTCGGGTTCTTCTTCATCCAAACCGTCCAGGTGGAACGCCATCCACTTTCTGGCAATTTCCCATCAATTAAACGATCCACTCCTAGCCTTCCCCCATCCATGGTGGGGCCAATGCTGCTTTTAACCGACTGGGCTGGGGCTAATTTGAACTTTCGGGCATCTCCGCTGATAGAACGATTTTGACCATGCAGAAGGAAGGAGGAAANAACCAGAAAACTAAAGCAAGAGATTAGGTATTTAAAAAGGGACATTCATCTTTTGTGTATACAAAAAGTGAATCATGCAAGATAGTTTAGCCCTTACTGACCATGCTAATCCTAAGGCGTAAGACGGCGATTCACCATCCAATGACATCCAGATTCCTCCGCTATTTTGATAAAAATTCGCTCAGCTTTATTTAATTTACGACCTTTTCGAATGGAAATCCCCCAGGTCCGAGTAAGTTTACCGAAGCCCAATGGAAGGCTTACCAACTCCCCCGATGCCACCTCATTGGCAACCAACCAGTCAGCCATCACGCCGACACCCAATCCAAGCTTGATAAGTTCCTTGCTCGCATCCGAGCTGCTTATCTCCATAAAACTGGTTAACTTCAATCCATTTTGTTCCAAATATTCATTAATCATTCTGAAGGAATAACTCGCCCGGTTATCGAGGATAAAATTCTCCCCCGCAACCTTCGTCCAATCGACAGATCCACTCCTGGCCCATTCGTGATCCTGGGTGGTAATTAAACGCAGTTCATCCGTAAAACAGGGCACAAACTCGATCTCCAAGTTTTTGATCGGCTCCAAGGATATCGCCAGATCCAACTCGCCCAGACTTAACATATTCAGGCACTTGGGAGTATCCTCTCCATACACTTCAAACCTGCATTGAGGTACGCCCTTCTTAAATTCTTTGATGAGAGGAGGNAGAAAAAAACGACATGCCTGTTGGCTCGCCCCCAACCTNATACGCCCCGCTCCGAATTTTTCAAACCCACTCAGCTCTTCGCGCACAACGGACATCTCCTGTAAAAATGGACGGGCAAAGCGGAGTAACCGTTCGCCTGCTTCCGTCAGGGAGACTTTTTTGCCCTGTCTACGGATTAACTGACATCCAGCCTCTTCTTCCAGCGTACGCATCGAATGACTGATTGCTGACTGGGTCAAAAGCAATCGTTTCGCAGTCTCAGTGAAACTCCCTGTTGCACAAAGAGTGTCAAACGCTTCTAATTGTCTGGTGTCAAATGGACGGTTTCGCTTCATGTGGATTGCTCTGTTGCAAGTGCTGAACCACTTTCGATAAAACCCATAAATTGCTACAAATATTTCAACCGGGCCGTAGGGATGACTCTTCTATCATTCTCGCTTGTAGAACTATCTGTTTTCCCTAGGATAAGTTACTAATGAGATCTTTCTGGCTCAAAACTACTTTATTTCTCTTCGCAGTATTTTTCAGCAAAGGGCTAATTGCTCAGGTACACCCATCGGAATCCTTGGGGCGTATTTTTTTTGAAAGCCTCAAGACGCGTGATTTCAATACCTATTTTAGCCAGAGTATTTTTTCCCTCAACGAGCAGAGTTTCAAATTTTTTCTTCAGACAATCCGTAACCAAAGCATGCGTGATCATCTGATCAAAAATCATCCTTTAGCTTTTCCGGCAGACGCCAATACCTCCAAACAAAAATGGGAAATAGCTTTCCTCCACAATTGGCGCACGGAGTGGCGGCATCTTTCCCGCAATACAACCAACAGAATCAATTCAGAAACCTTTGTTCCTATCCTCAAGGAGACAGATGGTTACAATTTTCAGTGGGAAACCGTTCAACTTCTTGCCATTGAGATTCTCTTGCCCGTACATTGGGAAAACGGAAGATTTCAGATCAAAGGCGACTTGGATTTGGAAGAAAACGAGGTAAACCCGCGTACTCTTTTTATCGACCGCTCGATTACTTATCGTTTACGCCCGGACAAAAGTACCTATTCCCGAGCCTTCATGATTGGCACTGATCCTGAAAATTCCGATGAGGCTTATGGACAGGGAGTCATCGGTAATGGATCCGGACAAGGTGACATCCTGATTCGCTTTGATCAGGAGACNCCNGAAAACCTTTTCTANTTCTGCCCAGACCAAGCGGGTGCTGGTGGGCCCATNGAAATNAAATCATACGATGACTTGGATAAGCCAAACCAAAGGCANGATTTATTGCTCACCCTNTCGTATGGNAGTCCCCAAAGAGCTTTTCAAATTTTACTGAAGGACATTTTGCTCACTCCCGCTGGTCCACTTTTCTGTGAGCGTCCTGAATGGATCGGAGAAGTCCCCTTGCCCCGTGGACTCAATTTCCCTGATTTCAAGATCCAATAGTTTTCGTTCCCAGACGGACTAATTTTTTAGGACCTCAATCAGTTCTCCCCGTTTATAACGAAGGGCTTTCAATAGTTGCCCTTCCTCTCCCCATTCGCGGAATAAACCATCTTCTTTCCCGTCGAACCATTGCTCCTCTAATTTGAGAATACCATTNTCGTGCCAATANCTCGCNACCCCATCTCTTTTTCCTTTTAAAAACGAAGCCTCGGCTCGCGGTCTTCCATTTTTAAAATTCTCGGTCGCATTCCCGGTGTAAGGTGTTCGCTCCACATCAAAATGCCATAGATTGGTTTGCACATCGCGCACCAATGCCGCACCATCGACAGACCTTAATTTCAGCGAAAGCCTGGAATTTTCCCATTTCAAAAGAGTGATCTCTTTTTCTAACTCTAGAATTTTGTTATTGTTCGCGGTTTCCTCTTCTTTCGATGAATTCTTTGAACCTTCAGCCTCTTCCTCAAGACAGGAAGTTTGGAAAAGAGATTGTAAAATGACCAGACATGTTAGTAAGAATCGGTTTTTTGTTATATTTCGAAAGTGAAGAAGCATGCTGTATTTGGTTCTAAAGTAAAATCCTTCGCTAGTCTAGTATACTGATTCTATTTCCATTCCGTTTTACGATAGGGGGATCCCTCGAAAATTGCAANTGGAGCAACGATTGACTCGTGAATCTCTTTCTACTATTCACGAACCATGAAAGTCTTCTTCATTCTACTTTCTCTTGCCCTCACAATAAGTAGCTGTCGAAAATCACAATGGTATNTGGAGACATTTACTTACGACAATATNGTNAGAGAAGAAATTCCGTACAACCAACCCATTCGTATCTATTATCTTAAAAGTGATATCAACTTTAGGTATAAAATCATAGGTCGAGCCCACGCCACATGCACGGAGATTCAAACTGTCCAACACCCCATTCCGGAAAAACTACTTACTNGACAAGCAAGGAAAATCGGTGGTTTCGCCATTTTGTCCCCTACTCTTGATGATGATTACACATGGACTGCCCCAATCATTGAAATCGTCGATTAACCTCAACTTTATCTGATCAGAATTTTTGGAAAATATACCCAACTGATAAATTGTGCATCTTAGCTGAATAGCTTTGAACAATGAATAAATTACGAAAAATGCATATCCTGGGAGGCACCCTTGCCCTAATCTGCACTCTTTGGAATTTCCCTAAGATTATGGAAGCTTTCAAGGTCGATTGGCAAAACGGGACCAGCATCCTATCGACCCTCGCCATTGGCGGATATCTTCTCGGATGTATAGTGAGCGGGATTATAAATCTAGCCTACTCCATATTTAAAGATAAAGGGTAAAAGAAAACAATCTTCAGGAACAACTCGGACTTAACCCCGCAATCCACGAACTGGAGCCGACGACCGGATTCGAACCGGTGACCCCCTCATTACGAATGAGATGCTCTACCAANTGAGCTACGTCGGCGAAAAATCAGAGAATTATTGAAGATTTATCAGGTTTGGCAATGGTCAAAATCAAACATGATCATCCCATAAAGAGAGGAATCTTTTTGCATTGCTTGCTTGAATGTTGGTCAACATTCAATCTAAGTTATGGTATGAAATATGCCCATGCTCTTTCTTTATCCCTAACGGTCTTCTTGTTCTCTTGCGGGGACTCGTCAACCCCTGAGACTTATATGGAAAAAACAGATTCAGAAAAGATTGAGTCAACGGAGAGATTACTATCGGCGGATGCCCCTACCCTTCCCGATAAAAAGATATCGCAAGACGGTTGGGTGGGTAGCATCTATAGTTACAAATCTGATTTTAAGGAGGTTTTTGAAGATATAGAAATTCCTAGATTGCCACCACCGGGAGCAGGTCCTGAATATAAAACAAAACGGGACGAAAATGATACCGGTCTGGAACCAGTGAATATAGGAAGGTTGCGCCTTAAGGCAGATAACGCCCCATACACGGGTAAAATCTACCAACACTTTCTATCCGGTGAGATCCAGCACTATGCAGCCTATCTCGATGGAGTTCGGGAAGGCCGGGCATTCTGGTGGAAAAAAGATGGAAATCTGACCAAGGTCAGTGAAGGATGGGGTTATAATTATCAGGAAATTAACCTGAAAACTATTTCCAATAATCCAGGGAAAAAATTGACCAGCGAAATGAAATCGATTTCTCCCGAACTGGCTGAACCCACATCTTTTGCAGGAGTCGCAGAAGAATGGAAAGAATGGGCCACGGTTAATTCAGAGGGAATTACCTTTTGTTTAAGCACTGGGGTCTACCTCGATGGGATTGTCAAAATATACGCCAATGAGGGATATCTTGATACGGTCCGAAGATATAAGGATGGCTTTTTAGAAGGTGAGTTCGCCTCTTACCACGCAAACGGTACCCAGTCACAATCGATTCAGTACAAAGCAGGGAAAAAGCATGGGAAAGAAACCTGGTGGCAGGATAATGGATATAAGTCCTACTCGGCCAATTTCCTGGATGATCAACTTCATGGAAAAACCTACAATTGGGATGATCAGGGCTACCTAATCTCAAGTTCTGAATTTGACATGGGAAAACCCATGCGACCAGTGGAGAATGTATCTGCACCTGCTAAAAAAGTAGAGCAGTAAGAACAGCTTGCTACTTACCACTACGAGTAAGCTAAAAGTTAGCGAAGAGGAAGAAAAGTAGCTCCTGCAAAGCTAAGGGCGACGCCGACCAAAGAAATCAGGGTCAGCAAGACTGACCATGTTTTAAGCATTTCTTTTTCGGTCAAGCCACTCAGTTTTTGGACCACCCAGAAGCCACTATCATTCATCCAAGACAGGGTAATGGAACCGAACCCAATTGCCAAAAAGACATAGACCGGGTGGTAAGGAAGTGAGCTCCCGTCTCCAATAATCGAGGCCATTAAGCCGGCCCCCGTAATCATTGCAACCGTGGCCGAGCCTTGGGCAATGCGAACAAATGCAGTGATCCCCCAGGCCAATAGCACATAAGACAAATCCATCCGGGTGGCATAGTGAGCAATCACATCCCCGACTCCACTGAGGCGGATCATGCCCCCATATGCTCCCCCGGCTCCGGTAATTAAAATAATTGAGCCAGCTGTCACAAGTGGAGCTTCCAAAGTTTTACTAAGGGTCGATTTCCCGTCTTCAGTTGCTACTTGTTGTTGCTTGAATAGCAGAATCACCGAAACCATCGCGGCCAAAGCCATCGCAATATTCGGCTCACCAAAGAAGGAGAGAATTCTAAAATTCGCGTTTTCCATCGTGGGGGCCAATGCACCCAAATTCATTCCCTGGCCCCCCAATACTTTGAGGAGGGAAATCAAAGAAATCAAAACGACGGGTAACAGAATCGGAAGATAGGAAAGAAAGAGCGGGGGTAATTCGTTCTCATTTTTGGCCAAAGTATCTTTTAGATCTTCACTGCTAATTCCACCCACTTCCCTCATCGGAAACGAATATTTCTTTTCGAACCAGTCAGCCAACCACAAGACCAACACCGCGAGAGGAAGACTGGCACACAAACCAGCAACCAAGGCATAGCCCAGTTCAATTTTTAAAAATTCCGCAATCATCAAAGGACCCGGCGTAGGCGGTACCATCGAGTGGGTAATGGCTCCGGCTCCGGCCATCGCGATAACAAAGTACAAATATTTGCCCCCCGCCCGGATCGCCATCGCCCGGGCAAGTGGAATCAACAGAAAGAAAACGGTGTCAAAAAATACCGGAATTGAGAGAAGGAATCCACTAAGTAACAAAACCAAGCCTGCCCGCTTCTCCCCAAAAACGGAAAGCAAATGCCTCACTACCCGTTCCGCCGCCCCACTCTTCATCATGCAGGTGCCCACGATTGCCGCCAAGGCGATGATCAAACCAATTCCCCCGGCTGTATTCCCAAAGCCCAGCAGACTCCACTTAACCGCGAGCGAGAGATTGGAATAGGAGGAATCAGTGCCCTGCAAATCCACCCGATTATGAAAAAGTCCTTTATTTTCAATTGTTGGCTCAGGCAACGGCCCAGAGAGCAGACCAACCAGAATCGCCCCGCTGATCATGGCCAAAAATGGATGCAGTTTAAATTTGGCGATCGAAACGACTACCCAGACGACGGATAGAAGAAGAACCCACAACGGAAAATGATTTAGGGTTTGGGCTGTTGCTAAAATTTCCATACAAATACAAATTTAATGAGATTACTTTACTCTTCTCTGAGCAAGGAGAAATTTTAAATTCAGATGTAGATGTTTTCCATGTAGTATCAATCGGCATGGGGAACATGATTGCAGATCACTTAACAACCCGCTATAGATCGATCCTCAACTATTTTCACTATGTCTACTTCTACAATTGCTTACACCAAAACCGACGAGGCTCCTGCCCTCGCCACTTATTCTTTGCTTCCCATTTTGCGAGCATTTACCGCAAGTTCCGGAATTGAATATGAACTCAAGGATATTTCCCTGGCCGGTCGTATCCTCGCACATTTCCCCGACTCCCTTACTCCTGAGCAAACAATTCCCGATGCACTGGGCGAGCTTGGCAAACTGGCAACCGAAGCCGAAGCGAACATCATAAAGCTTCCCAATATCAGTGCCTCCATTCCACAGCTTCAGAATGCCATCAAAGAGCTTCAGGCAAAAGGGTTTGCGATCCCAGACTTCCCATCTGATCCTCAAACCGATGAGGAAAAAGAAATTCGGGCCACTTATGCCAAGGTTTTAGGATCTGCAGTAAACCCTGTTCTCCGCGAAGGAAATTCAGACCGCAGGGTCGCCAAGCCGGTTAAGGAATATGCCCAGAAAAACCCACATTCAATGGGTGCGTGGTCTGCCGATTCCAAATCACATGTCGCCCATATGGAATCAGGCGATTTCTACGGCAGTGAACAATCCGTCATCTTTGAGAATGAAGGTTCAGTTTCTATCGAATTTATCGATAGCTCCGGGGAGAAAAAAGTACTCAAGGATAATCTTGCCTTGCTCCAGGGTGAAGTGATTGATTCCTCCGTGATGAGTCGGGCTTCCCTTCGTTCCTTCCTGACTGAACAATTAAACCAAGCCATCGAAGAAGATGTCCTGTTTTCCCTGCACATGAAGGCGACCATGATGAAGGTTTCCGACCCTATCATCTTTGGCCACTGCGTGGAGGCCTATCTTGGCGAGCTTTTGGAAGAACATGGAGATACGTTAAATGCTGCCGGATTCAACCCCAATAACGGACTTTCAAATTTTTACCAGGTTGTAGAATCTCTGGACGCAGAAAAACAGGCTGCAATCCATACAAGTCTTGAACAGATTGTTGCACAACGGCCGCCCCTTGCGATGGTGAATTCCGACAAAGGAATCACCAACCTCCATGTTCCCAGTGATGTAATCATCGATGCTTCTATGCCGGCGATGATCCGCACATCCGGCCAAATGTGGGGCCCCGATGGAAACCCAAAGGACACCAAAGCCGTGATCCCAGACCGTAATTATGCGGGAGTCTATCAGGCAACCATCGAGTTCTGTAAAGAAAACGGAGCCTTTGATGTGACCACCATGGGAAATGTTGCCAATGTCGGCTTGATGGCCAAGAAGGCTGAAGAATACGGGTCACATGATAAGACTTTTGAAATCGAATCGGCCGGTACTGTTCAGGTAGTGGATGGTTCCGGTAAGGTATTACTTTCTCACGAAGTTGAAACTGGGGACATCTGGCGGATGTGTCAGACGAAGAAGGTATCAATTATCGACTGGGTAAAACTTGCGGTAAACCGGGCACGCCTCAGCGGAAGCACGGTCATCTTTTGGCTCGATGAAAATCGTCCCCATGATGCAAACTTAATCAAGTATGTGAACGCCAAGCTCACCACTCTTGAGACCGATGGGTTGGACATACAAATTCTTGCACCAATCGAGGCGACCAAAGTCACCTGTCAGCGATGCAAAGAAGGACTCGATACTATCTCGGCCACCGGAAATGTTTTGCGTGATTACCTGACCGATCTTTTCCCAATTCTTGAACTGGGCACCAGTGCAAAAATGCTTTCAATTGTTCCTCTTCTCGCTGGAGGTGGTCTCTTCGAGACAGGAGCCGGTGGATCTGCACCCAAGCATGTTCAACAATTTGTGGAGGAAGGACACCTTCGTTGGGATTCACTTGGAGAATTTCTCGCGATCGCCGTGTCCCTGGAGGATCTTGCCAATAAGACCGAAAATGCAAAAGCACAGGTACTTGCCGATTGTCTAAACACTGCCATCGGAAAATTTCTGGATGAGAACAAATCTCCTTCCCGCAAAGTCAATGAAATCGATAATCGTGGAAGTCATTTCTATCTGACTCTTTATTGGGCGGAGGCTTTGTCTGAACAGTCAGAAAACACAGATCTTCAATCCCAGTTTTCCAATCTCGCCGATTCTCTTCGTGCTAACGAAGAAAAGATTGCCAAGGAATTAATCGAAGCCCAAGGAAAACCCATTAACCTGGACGGATACTATTTGCCCAGCGATGAGTTGGCGGCCGCCGCGATGAGGCCCAGTGCCACATTCAACGAATCTTTGGCAAGCCTGCGTTAAAACTTCTGCCCTTTAGCACTTCAGAGTACTAGGATAAAGCTACAGGTTAAGAAAGTTTCTAAAGTTTTACTTTTCTTAGTCGATTGTTTGCATATGGAAAGTTTTAGTAGCGACAATGTGTCGTCGTCTATCAATGCACAGTTAAATTTTGGCATCCAAAATGCGAGAAATATCAATGCTCACATTCAAACTGGCAAGAGGGTTAATTCCGCAAAAGATGATGCCGCGGCTTTTTCAATAAGCTCAAAAATCAGCTCTGAATTAAGACAGAAAACGCAAAGAATTCAGAATTTACAGAACTCTCTTTCTTTTCTTCAAGTTCAAGATGGAGCGCTAAAAGCCGCCGGCAAAATTTTAATTAGGATGGGTGTATTAAAAACAAATTATGAAGCCCCCACATTCAACGCCTCAGACAGGGCTGGATACGACCAAGAGTTCAAGGAATTACAGACGCAACTCAAGACTATACGTGATCAAAAATTTAATGGTGTAAGCTTATTTACAAAGGAAAGTGAGGATGCGTTGTTGGATAAATCACAAAATCCAGCAAATTTAATGGCAACCGCTGGTTCCTCTGATGGTATTATAACACTTAACCGGGCAAATTTCGTGGGTAGTTTAAAGGTGGAGAAGCCTTTCGCTCAGGAAAGTGCTTTGATTCAAGCAAATGGAAGTGCAGATGAGTATCGTCTTGCCATTGATCTAAAAAACAATTCTGGCAAATTAACATGGTGGCAATGGCCTTACGGTGCCTCTGACTATTTCAAGGCTGTACATGGTTCAGAAACAATTCATGAAGCAGCTTATGGAAATGATATAATCAATTTAAATGACGGACGCAGTCTTACTCCTATCCCAGGTTCAGGTCATGGTGGATCCAGTGGTTATCCAAATTCTGCTTGGTTAAATGACCCAAACAGGTTTGATCAAAATAAAGATGTGATACCATTTGGCCAAAACGGAAATACATCCAAAACTGTTGAATTAATAGTTAATGAAAGCGGACGGACCTCTTTTACCGGTTGGCATATGCAGTATAGCATTGAATATGATCCTTTCACTCTCGACTTACTTGATGATTCCGTCACTTGGTCATTGGGCGATTTTGANGCAANNGATTTTGANNCATGTTTGGNAAATCTTGCNNGTGCAAGNGCNGAGAATGGAGCAACGCAACAGAGGGTCACCGGAGAAATTTCTGCATTNCAGTCAAAAATAGTTAGTTTTGAAGGACACAAAGAAAAAACTGAAGGACTGGACATTGCAAGGGCAGTCGGTAAACTAAATGCGATACGCACTAGGCTTACCATTAACGCAAACCTTATGAAGTCTGCTCAAGAAATGGAAAATAAGCTATACACCGATTTTCTTTAAAATAATCAAGCTTTTCTAATTTAAGCCTATTATCAATAAATTCCCGGTTTAGAACTGCTACTTGATCAAAAGAAAAATCTTTTCATGAAATTATATTATTCTTTGTCTCTTTTAATATTCGGGAGTCTAAACGGGAATCTTGCAACCGCGAAACCCAATGTGCTGTTTATTCTGGTGGATGATATGGGTGCCCGGGATCTCAGTAATGAAGGTTCCACTTTTTACGAAAGTCCAAANATCGANCGCATNGCCAANGAGGGAATGAANTTNACCCGNGGGTANGCCACCTGCCAGGTGTGCAGNCCTTCCCGGGCAAGTATNCTCACCGGNAAATATCCNANCAATCANGGNATCACNACNTGGATTGGGGATTCTNCCGGAGANGCATGGAATAAACGGGGAAGGANCGACAGTCACTTACCTCCCGAATATGAACGGAATTTAAGAGCTTCCGAAATTACCCTAGCCGAAGCGATGAAGGATGCCGGGTACAAAACTTTCTTTGCCGGCAAGTGGCACCTGGGCTCGGAAGGTTCCTGGCCCAAAGATCATGGGTTTGATATCAATAAGGGCGGATGGGATGTGGGCGGTCCACGAGGCGGATTTTTCTCTCCTTACATTAATCCAAATCTGGAATCCGGTCCGAACGGGGAATCCCTCACCCTGCGCCTCGGGCAGGAAACCGCTGACTTTATCGAAGCCCACAAGGATCAACCCTTCCTTGCTTATCTATCTTTTTATACCGTACATGCTCCCATTCAGACGACACAGGAACTATGGAAGAAATATCGCGACAAAGCTGAAAAAATGGGCCTTACCGAAAACAAGGAACGCTTTCTTTTTGACCGCCGACTCAATGTCCGTCAGGTGCAGGACTGCCCGATCTATGCCGGTATGATCGAACAGCTCGATCAAGCCGTCGGCATCGTACTAAATACGCTCGATAAGCATGGCCTAGAAGAAAATACCATCGTTTGCTTCACATCCGATAATGGAGGAGTCTCCTCCGGGGATGCCTATGCCACATCCAACCTGCCCCTACGTGGAGGGAAGGGACGACAGTGGGAAGGCGGCATTCGTG
>NZEN01000028.1 GCA_002689665.1 Opitutia bacterium
ATTGGCACGGGTGGAATTGATATCATTGCCCCACGAGTAAGCCGTGGTCGTGCCTGCACGGCAGGCATATTCCCATTGGGCTTCCGTGGGCAGGACATATTTCCAGCCCGCGGGTAACCGACCCGCTGTCTGTTCCATATCATTCAAACGGGACAGAAAAACCTGAATATCGTTCCAGGAAACTTGCTCAACGGGCCTGTCATTATTGTTTGGCCAATTACTTGGCTTAGCATTTAAGCCTTCGGAATTACCTGTCATCACCGTTTCATATTGGGCCTGCGTCACCTCATACTTACCCAAGTAAAATCCGTTGGTCAGGGTGACCTGATGCTGGGTCTCGTCCGACCCCCGACCGGCTTCATTGGCCGGACTGCCCATGGTAAAAGTGCCCGGCGGGCAGAAAATCATATCCATACTGATCGAGGCCACGGTGTGGCTGGTCGGGGTGCCGTCCACCACAAGTTGAGTGGGTTGAGTGGTGACCGTTCCAAAATCATTGCTCACCACGAGGGAATAATTCCCGTCGTGCAGGGTGCCATTTACATCCTCAATCACATAACGGTCACCCGTCGCTCCTGCGATGGGCTGACCATTTTTGTACCATTGATAGGATAGATACTTTCCCTCGGCTTGGGATAGGAGGGTGACGGTCTGCCCGCCAAAGATCAATCCGGGCGCCTGAGGGCTGTAGGTAATTTCTGGCTTCAAATATTTGAGGATTTGCTCGTTCAACTGGGCAGTGGTGATGGATGAGGATTGGATCATCTGCGGGGTGACTGTCCGATTAAGATCGGACAGTACATCACTCCCAAGCATGGACTTAGTAACGGTGCGGTTAAGGTCTTGCTTTACCGACTGGCTGAGCATCTCATGGGTGACAGTACCCGATGCTACTCCATCTGCCACCAGAGCACGACGGGCAACTTCAGCACTGAGGGCATGCGGTGTGCTGGTGATTGGCTGATCCGGTCCGACAATCCTCAAGCCCTCCCCGTCGCTCAGATCCGCCCGCACACGCAAGGACACATTATCGTGCTCAAGAAAAAGTGCAGGTGGCAGCGAATTCATCCCCTGGCCTCCGAGAAGGACGAGATAGCGGCCATTTTCCACGGGGACGGAGATGGTGGCATTCGCTTCTGCACCCTGTTGCCAGACAACAAATCCACTGGGCAAAAGGATGGAAAAGGAAAACTGTGCCTGCCCATCAAAATTCACTCCGTTTACCGAGACTTTTCCGGCGTAAGGAATTGGGGTACTAAAAAGTACGCAAAAACTAGAAATTTGTAGTACGAGGATGAGGATTCTTCTCATATTCACTGACAAATCCTCTTATCTGTTAAAACAGTCAGCTTTATTAATTTACTCGGAGGATTGTTCCTCGAAACCCTGAGTCTGGTAGTTGTACAGAATTTTACGGGGTAAGGCTTCCTTCATGAAGTAGAGCCAGGTGCCGTCTTTATTACGAAAAAGGTGGGGATGAATTTGGGGACCCGTCCAGACCCACTCATGGTTGGGGTGCCAGTACCATAGGTTGGGTGTATTGGTTACCGGAATATGGACCCATCCATAATTCTCATGCATGATCCAGTTGTTTCCGGCATTATAAAAATTTCCGAACCAGGGGGATGAGAACCAGCCTTCTGCACCTTCCACGGGAGCGGATTGGGCAAGGGCACGGGTGAGACCGGAGTTGGCCATCGCCTCTGTAATCGATTCGCCGGGGTCCAGGCGGATATAAACACGGGTGGTGAACCCTTCGGCGGAAAGACTGAGGCTCACTCTTGCTTTGTCGGTAACCTGGGAGGTCTCGGCAAAACCGTCGGCAATGGAAATATCGGAGGAACTGCTGGACCATTCGAGTTCATTTGGTTGGAGAACGGTAAGGGTGCCATCGTCGAGGCGAAGGTAGGCAGTGAGGGCGGTTTTATCCTTGGATGAAAGGGTACGCTTGCCAGCCTCTCCAATGATCCCGGTGGGAACGGCAAAATCAGCATAGGCACCTACCTGATTAAGAACCTGTCCCGAGGCATCCCGACCGATCCCATGAAAGGGGCCTCCGATCACTCCCTGATTTTCGATCGCCCCGAAGATAATGGAATGAAAAAAGACAAAGAAAAATAAAATTGGGAAACAATTCAGGCTTTTCATAACATTACTTAATAACCACTTTCTTTAACGAATCCCCCAAGGTCAAGTCAAGTTTTACAAGAAAAGGACACAGCAATTCTCGACTTTAGCCAAGCCAGCCTTTACCCTTCGGGCAGATTGAAAAGGAACTTTACATATTGGATGGGAATCGGGGTTTTCTTTATCAGTATGCTAATGCCCCGTGGGTATGGGGAAACCGTGACTTTTGACCTCAGTCCGTTGGGCAAGATGAACAGGATCGATATCGATCTGGCCACCGGGTTTGGTAGCGGGCGGGTAAAGGGAAGTTTTTCCCAAGTGGTGGGCAGGCTACATTTTTCCGTTCGGCAACCGGGTCAGGCCAAGGGCCAAATCCTGATGGATGCCCGAACCCTGCGTTTCGGTTACGGGAAGGTTAATGGAGATGCCCACACTCCGCAATGGCTGAATTCCAGTCAATTCCCCCGGATTTCCTTTCAGCTTACAAACTTAGGAAATGCTCATTGGACAGGCGATACAATGCGAGCGGATGCCGTTGGAAATCTAACCATCAAGGACACATCTATCCCTATTGCAGTACCCGTAAATTTGAAATATTTGCGGGCAGAAAGAAGACGGTATGATGGAAAAAATGGTGATGTGATCTATTTGAACGGGGAATTCCCGCTGAGCCGGGGAAAATTTGGAATTAATACCGGATCTGCACTCGACTCGGTGCTGGATTCCCTGACGGTGAAGATCCAATTGATGGGGGGTTCGGACAGAATTCGTCCTTTTTTACCTTCCCGTATCTTTGGGGGACGGCCGTAGCCAGAAAAAGGGTAAGTCCCCAGAGAAATAATATCCCAGCCCCCTACCCTTGCCAGGTATAGGCATGACAGAGTGCCAGCCCGAGGGCGTCAGACTGGTCAAAAGGTAATGGTTTACCCAAACCAAGCATTTGTGACAGGGTCTGAGACATTTGTTCCTTACTGGCCCGACCAAAACCGACCACGGCCTGCTTTACCCGCAACGGGGCATATTCAAAGACGGGAACCTCACGGATTGCCACCGCAGATATAGCTGCCCCGCGGGCCGCACCCATAATCTGGGCAGTCTTGAAATTTTGCACATAAATAGTCTCCTCGCATGAAACATGACGGGGCTTCCATAAATCAACGAGGTCGGCCACGGTCTGGTGAATTTTCCCCAAACAATCAATGGAAGAGACCTTGGCAGTAAGTTTCAAGGTCTCTGAATGTAGAAGCTTGTAACGATTGCCCTGACATTCGAGAACCGCCAAGCCTGTACCTCGCAGACTGGGATCGATCCCGAGAATTCGCCCGGCATAGGGCGTTTTCTTCAAAAGGGCGGCAGGATCAACGGATTGAGATTTCTTCACCTGCCCGGAGAGATGCTGGGCCCATAGTTTTCGAGATTTACTGTTCATTTAATCACCGTGGCTCCTTTGCCTAAAAGATCATGCGTAATCCCGCAAGAATGATAAAAAACCAGATCATACTTTCAAAAATCTTCTGATTGATCCGTTTTACAATCATGGGGGCCAGGACAGCCCCGGACATGGCAGGAATAAAAAGCCACCCGCTTACCGCAATCGATTCCCAGGTGATGATCCCAAGATCTATCATGAAGGGGATCTTGCACACATTTACGATCAAAAAAAGCCAGGCAGATGTCCCAATAAATGCATATTTGGGCAACCCCATCACCAGAAGGTAGAGCTGGGCAATGGGACCGGCGGCATTGGCAAGCATGGTGGCCACTCCTCCAATCGAGCCAAACACAATGCCAAGTCCGATTGATCCTTTGGGGGTGTTCTGCAGGGATGACTCATCCGAAGGCGGGGTTTCGCGGGCTTTTTTCTTTTTGCGGGCCTGAAGAATAAAGTGCAGGGCGGTCATGCTCAGCAAAATCAGCCCGATCAGTACTTTGAGTTGGCGTACCCGGTGATCGCCCCCCTGAAAATAATCAAATACCCACCAGCCCAGCACCGTTCCGATGAGAAAACAGGGGAGCAGGCGGATAATGTATTTCCAGTCAGCATGACGGCGGTACACGCCGGTGGCAGCCACATCCGCAGAAATAAGCACGGGGAGTAGCAGACCCACCGATAAAGGTACCCCAACCGGACCCAATGCGTCCTCCAGCACAAGGGCAAAAATCGCCACCGTGAGGTTGCCGGCACCGGGGATCCCGCCTTTGCTCATGCCCATAATCAAGGCACCGAGGGCGAGGAGAAACCAGTGGGTGTGAGTCAGCGCTTCCATTTAAGCCAAAGTAAAGGTGCCTTCCGCCACCTGAAAGGTCTCCCAGATCGCTGATTCATTCTCCGAGGGGTAAGCCGTACCGGTCGCGAAAACCTGGGCCTCCGGCGGTAAGAGCTTACGAAAATTTGCTTTGCGTAAATGATCAAGTTCCCCAAGCACATCATCCGCCAGCAATAACGGGATTCTTCCGAGTGCCTGGCGTAAATAGGAAAATTCCGCCAAGCGGAGAGCGAGCACAAGCCCACGCTGCTGCCCTTCCGAGGCGTAGGTGCGGGCATCGCGGTTTTGCAAACGGAAGAGGAAATCATCCCGGTGAGGACCCTTTCGGGTGGAACCCATGATCCGATCGCGGGGCCGCTCATCGGCCAACTTCTGTAAATACTGCTCGTTGGAATCAAGGGACAAATCTGGATCATAGGCAAGATCGGCCTTTTCAGACTCATCGGTAAGTGAAAGATAGCTTCGGGTAAGGGATTTTGAAATTTCCGGTATTGCGGACAGGCGTAAGGAATACAATCGAACCGCGTGGGTGGCGAGGGATTGCTCAAAGGCAAGAAGTTCGCCATCAGTGGCTTCCCTTTTTAAAAGAGCATTTCGTTCACGAAGAGCACGGGTGTACCCCTGTAGGTGATTAAAATACTCCAGCGAAGAGGAGGATAGTAGAAGATCGAGCCATTTTCTGCGATCAGCGGGGCCTTCGCGAATCAACCGAAAATCCCGGGAACTCAGGGTGACCGCAGGGAATTGTCCAAGATGCTCGCCGAGACGGTTAATGCGTTCGCCGTCCACTTCGAGAATTTTCTCTCCTTTGGAACGAAAAGAGAGAAAAACTTCTCGCTCGTCTCCATTATCATCAAGAAAACGGTAAAAGCTCTGGCTACGGGATTGTCCTTCCCTGACCAAACCATCCATCCCACTCTTTCGAAAAGAACGAAGACTGCCAGCCAACCCGATCGCTTCGAGAAGGTTGGTCTTCCCCTGCCCATTGGGTCCGAGGAAAAATACCCGGTCACCCGTGAAAGTAAGACTCGCATTCGCTACATTACGAAAATCCTCCAAGTTCAATGATAATAGACGCACGAAAAATCAGAGCGAAATCACCGAAGAATCGATCGATTCTTCTTTGAGGGAGGCATACGCCTGTGCAAATGCAGAGACTAAACCTTCCCAGTCCGAACGAGTATGACCATGAAAAGAACTAACCCGTATCAGGCGTTGGGTTTCCGAGAGAGAAAAAGCGAGTGCCTGGGCGATGGGAGAACCACCTGATTTCGTGGTGGAACAGGCGGAACCAGTGGATACCTGAAAGCCGAGCTTATCGAGCTTCCCGACCCAATGGATGTTCTCAAATTCGGGCATAATCAAAAGAGATGTGTTCCATAACCGGGAAGAGGTCTTGCCGATTATCCTTATGCCGGGGAAAAGTTTCTCCATTTGTTCTTCAAAATCATCACGCAGGCTAGATAATCCAACCGTATCAATGGGGGCTTGCACGATCGACTCCCAAGCCCGGTACGCGGAAGCGATGGCAGGATAATTTTCGGTACCTCCACGCCTGCCTTTCTCTTGTTCGCCCCCGACTAACATGGAGGAGGCCCCGTCCCCGATAAGCCAACCGATCCCCTTGGGGCCACCAAATTTATGAGCACTGAAAACACTGAATGTACACAGGGAGATGACATTCAGGCTCTCCTTTCCCGGAAGCTGGGTGCTGTCACAATGGTAAGATACTCCGTACTTCTGACAGATGCGGGCGGCTTCCCTCCATGGCTGAATGACCCCCGATTCATTACTCGCGGCAAGGATCGAAACAAGCGCAGGCAAGGAGCCCTTACTCAAATATGCCTCAAGGTCGTCGGTGGAGACAGTACCATCGGATTGGGCAGTGAGAATATCAACTCGATCAGAAAACCAAAGGTGGGCGGCTTCCGTAACGCTGGGGTGTTCATAGGGGGATAGTAATACCCGGGAAGATGGGTCGGCGGTGCGGGCAAGGTTGGAAAAAACGGAATTGTTGGCTTCAGTCGATCCCGAAGTAAAGGTGATCTGATCAGGGTCTGTACCAAGGTATGATGCGATCGACTCACGGCATTTCTGCATGGAGGCCCGGACTTTTGCACTTATACGATATGGGGAGGACGGGTTTGCCCAATTTTCCGTACTCGCATCGAGAAGAGCCTGGCGTGCGTCGGGGTGCAAGGGGGTGGTCGCGTTATTGTCGAAGTATGCCATCCAGACCTTGAACGGTCAGCGATTTAAGGGAACCGGTGGTATCCGTAATTTTTGCCCCACACTTAGGCTGTTTTTACTACGCATGACATCACGGTTCGCTTCGAAAATCAGATCTATGTAGGAAGAGTCCCCATAAAACTTGCGGCTTATGGCATAAAGACTGTCTCCACTTTGTACGACATAGGTTTGCATCTGAGTGGGACCGGGCGGGCGGGCAGGTTGTATGGGTGGTATATTGCCCGGGGTGGCCAAGACGGGCACCGGCTTATTACTTGCAGCTGGTTTAACCGCTGGAAGCGATGTCTTGGAAACGGGTATCCCCAACCGGGCACGGAGGTCGGCAATTTCACGGGTCAAACGGTCATTCTCCTCTTTCAGTTTGAGGGAATCGAGGTAATCTCCGTAAGGCTCGCCCGGTAGTTTGCGAAGAATTTCGCGTTCGGCGGTAATGATAAGTTGCTCAACTTTGGAAGACTCACGGGAGTTTGGCTCCAAAAGAAGATAGCGGCGGAAATGGTAGATCGCAGCCACGGGATCCTTACGGGCATCCAGGGATAGAAGAAGGCGGCCACACTCCAGATGAGATTGCGGACACTCGGTGAGGCGGCGGGTAACGGCAAGAAACTCATCCAGAGCCTCCTGGTTTTTTCCGACTTTGAGCAGGGATTTGCCCCTTTCAAAGGCAGGATGATCCTTTTCCTCAATAACATCACCAGATTGCATGCAACCGATAAATAAAAAGAAGAGAAGACTGAGAAAAGATATTTTGGTTGGTACAGGTTTCATTCGCCAAGAAAGGTAAAAATAAGTTTGCGGTTATGCGGAGCGACCCGGTGCTCCCATAAAAAAATACCCTGCCAAGTACCCAGTTGCAGTCTCCCCTGACTGAATGGAATGTTTTCACTACTTCGGGTAAGAGCCATCTTGATATGGGAAGGCATATCATCAGGTCCCTCATAAGTATGGATGAAATGAGGATTATCATCGGGCACAAGATCGTCCATGAATCGCTCAAGATCGGTGCGGGCAGTGGGGTCCGCATTTTCCATAAGCACGAGACTGCAACTGGTGTGCTGGACAAACACACTGACCACGCCATCGGAAAGCCCCAATGATTGCAGGGCATCGGAGACAGCGGAAGTTATTTCATAAGTTCCCTTGCCTGATGTTTTTATTTGCCAATCTTTTTTAAAAATCCCCATTTTCAAAAGTTCACTTGGATAAGTTTTGATTTCGTTTCTATGATTCGTCGAGAAAAAAAGCGGAAACTAACACCTCAGCTCCGTTTCTGCCCGTAACCAATGGCAAAGCGACTCAAGCAGAAGAGGGGCCTGCTTATTGAGGCTGATTGATTCCTTTACTGGCAGGCGAAGAAGGGAATGAGCCACTTTCGCAAATTCCGCGGTCAAACCGGAAAACCAGGACTCCTTGACCGGCAGNCCTTCTTCCCTNGCAAAAAGAAACAGGGTCTTTACCAGNACGGTCGGTGGATGCCCCTGATTAATGAGGGATGTGAGTGCGTTTTGCANAATTCGGTAGAATTGGATTGAGTCCAGCAAATGCTCCCCNTTATCGATGTAAAAGCGTGCNAAGAAACCTGCNGCATCAAAACGTTCACGGTCAAAGGCCAGTGACATCCTTTTTTCCAAAACCTGATGTTCCTTAATGAAAGGAAGTCCCTGGGAGTTGTTTGCCTGAAGGGCGATTTCCGTTTCATCGAAGAGGTCTGGAGGTGAAATGGCAGAAAGTTTTCTCACCTTACGCAAAAGGCAGCGGCGAAGCCCATTTGGGCAAAAGAGGGTGAGTCTTATAAAATTCTCTCCTGTTTCTTCCTGATTAAGGACTACCCCTCTGATTTCGAGCTCGGGGTCAAGCATGAATCAGGAATCTTCGGACTTGGGCTTCCGGAGTCGGCGGTTGGTCGGCTTTCGTCCATTTGGCTCGGGAGATGAATCTGAGGACTTCGATGTGCGGGGGTTGCCTCTTCTGGCACTGGTCTGGGATGAACGCTGCCCACGACCTTTTCGAAGCCCCCTCCCCCTTTTCCTGCCCGGAGGTGGAGCAACCGCCCCGCCAGAAATAAGCATTTTCATGCCATCACCGACAGACATGTCCAAGGGGATGACATCTTCATTGGGGACGAGAAGGAGAAAACCGCTCGTTGGATTAGGAGTGGTGGGAACAAATACATTTGTGATTTTCTTTTTGATTGCCGATTCGGTCTGCTTGGACCCAGATGCCGTAACAAAACCAAGAACCCAGCAGTCCTTTCTGGGATATTCAACCAAGACAACCTGACGAAAAACGGCCCGGTTATCCTTGCCGAAAGTTTCCACAATCTGTTTTACCGAACGGTAAACCGTGCTAAGAAAAGGCACTTTATCCAACACTTTCTCGGTAGTAGATATAAAAAATTTCCCAAGAACATAGTTAGAAAGGAAACCAAGGACGGTAAGGGCCAGTATTCCACTGAGCAAACCTACGACTGCGAGCAGTGTTTCAAGACCGAAAAAGAACTGCTCATACTCCAAGCCCAACTGGTTAGCCATGCGGGTGGCAGGCTCCTTAAACATATCAAGAAGGAAATCTAAGACAAAGATTGTCGTGCCAAGCGGCAGAAAAATCAACAGGCCCGTAAGGAAAGCGTTGCGAAAGCGTTTCGCGAGTGTAATCCTTTTGGAGGTTTTATCAGACATTCTCTTGGGGTTATCCCTAGGAATCAATGGGGGCGAGAATAAAATCCGGCCAGGCTTTCATTTTTTCGATATGTTTGAGACTTCTCTCCTCTTCAAACCTCATTTGTTTACGCTCCACTTTTTCAATATCATCAAATCCAACCAAATGTAGCCATCCATGAATAAGATACAGGCTCAACTCGTTAACAAAAGGTATTTTGCGTGATACCGACTCCTCCCATGCCTGATCCACCGAGATACAAATCTCTCCGGCCATATTTTCATCAGGGTCTGATGGAAAGGTAATCACATCGGTGGGCCGAAAGTCCTGGAGAAATTCCCCATGTAATTGATTGTGCTCAGCTCGTTCCATGAAAACGATCGAAAGTTCGCCCGCTGGCCCTTGTGGATACAGGGTAAAGAGTGCTTGAAAAAAGGTTTTAACTTTAGACTCTGAAAAAGAGAGCCGGGGATGAAGGTTCGAAAAAGCAAAAGAAACCACACCTGGGAGGGAGTCAGCTTGTTGATTCATTGAAGGGTGTATGGGTATCTTTTCTTTTACCGTTAATTTTCTCTTCTGAGGGATACTCAATGCGAGAGTGCAACATATTGAGGGTTGTTTTTACAAAACTACGCTTAATTTTAGAAACTTCTTCGAGGGTCAATGGGCACTCGTCCAATTGGCCGTCCTCCAGTCTATCATTAAAAATATTCTCCAGTAACTCCTCAATACTGTGCTGGGTAACCTTTGGAAGACTTCGGGCAGCCGCTTCCACCGAGTCGGCAAAGAAAATAATCGCACTCTCCTTAAATCTGGGCTTCGGACCATCGTACCGATAGGTAGACTCATCAGGTTTAACACTCTCCATATCTCCGAGTCCAAGGGTTTCCTGTTTCATTTTTTCCTGAGCCTGATAATAAAAATATTTAACCAAGGTGGTTCCATGATGTTGGCGAATGACATCCCTCAAAATTTTAGGAAGTCTATGTTCGCGAGCCATATCGATACCTTCCTTTACATGGCTTTTGATAATCAAGGCACTCATCGAGGGATTTTTCTGTTCGTGTGGATTATCGAATTCTCCTTGGTTTTCCGTAAAGTAATGGGGCTGGGTCATCTTTCCGATGTCATGAAAAAGCGATGCGGCACGACAAAGGATTGGGTTTGCCCCAACGGCTATTGCTGCATTTTCAGAGAGATTCGCGACCATCAGACTATGATGATAGGAGCCCGGAGCCTCGATCTGCATTTTACGCAACAAAGGATGGTTGAAGTCCGTCAGTTCAAAGAGCGTTGCATCTGTTGCCACCTTAAAAACATTCTCCATAAGGGGCATTGCACCCAATACCAGGGCTCCGGTAAAGACGCCGATTAATAAGGAGATTCCTGCGTGATTGACAGAAGCAAAGGCACCGCTACCAGATGCGATTCCCAGGCCAACTGCCATGACCGCGGCAGTCAAACCAGCCAAGGCACCGGCCTTGAGGGCAGCTCCGCGAAGACGAACTTCGCGACAGAAAAAAGCACCGACTAAAGCAGAGCTAAACCCGGTCGCAAAGACATCAATTCCAGCATTCTGCATAGATGCGTGAAAAATACTGGTCATCAGTGCCGTCAGCGTTGCCATTCTTGGACCGACCGTTGTCATCACAATCATCGAGGCAAAGGCAACGGGCAATAGATTTGGTAATAGCCCGACAAGCAGTGCATTTTCACCAAAAAGATCAGTGCCACCTAACTCCAAAATAAATCGGGAGAGTCCGAGATTGGCCAAAATAGCAACTGAAACAATGCCTGCACGGGAAGAATCTCTCCAGAAGCCTGGCATAATCAATGTGATATAAATGACCGAAAAAAGAAAAGTGCCCAGTGTTATAAAAACCCGCTTGGGCAAAAGGTTTCTATCTTTAACGGTCAGATTTAAAAACTTGGAATATTTCTCGAGATCTAGTGCGTTAACCTTGGATCCCATCTTTAATATGATATCCCCTTCTTCCACAGAAACGATTGGAGGTTCCATCTGGGCAATGGCCCGCTCCTGAGATGCCGTGGTGGCCTCCCGGTCAATCGATCTTAAATGAAGTCCCTTGAGGGCAAAGATTGAGTAGGCCGAGGCAAGTTCATTTCTGAATTTTTGTGCTTCAAAGGAAGCATTTTCATCCGCACTCTCGATTAGATCATGCAAAAGAAGACCTTCTTCAGGAAAAGGGCCTCCTTCTTCAAGTAAAAGTTTAATTTCGCTGAGGTTTCGAGCGAGAGCCGGATAATCGGTTTGGACTTCCTCAGGTTCAATTGAGAACCGAAGACCTTCTTCAAGCCCTGAGATGATAATGAGGTCAGTGCTTAGTTTAAGCATAGCTGCCTCCAATTCTCTTGTTGCGTTGGCTTCAGATATAAATTTTTGATCGGTGGATGGGTATTTAACAACTCCTCGAAGATGAAGAAGTCTCAGCTTCTTACTAATGGTCGAGAAGAGATCCTCTCCGAGAGGAAAATTCTGCCACTTCATAAGCCAAGGTAGTTCTTCTAAATCGATTTGAAGATTAAAATTTGCCTTCAATTCATTGAGGAGGCTTTGACGAGTCTGTTCTTGGGATTCCTCCGGCAGACTCTGAACAGTCAGAAGTCCTTCCTGTAAACGGATAAGCGCCTTGGCGAATGCCTCTTCCCCAGAGAAGTTCTGAGCAAATTCCCGTGGAGTACTGCTACGGATCCACTCCTCCGCCTCTGCTCTTCGTACCTCACTGAGGTATTTAAAATCACGATCCGCATAGACATTTTCCGGTGCAACCTCACCCAAAGTACGCAAGCTCGGTGGATCCTGTCCCACAAAACAAATAAAAATCAGAGCGGTCGCAAAAATGCCTGTTAATAAGACTTGCTTCCCCAATTTGACTGCAATCTTCTCTTGTCCATTGACTTGTTCATCCTGCCGTTCTTCCCGAGCAAGTTCTTTTCTCCGCTTTGCTCGTTCACGGTTCGATTTACGGCGGATGGATCTGTTTTCCTCTTTGGCCATTGGTTAGAAAATCATCAAGAATCTTTGGAGGGTGGTTGGTACGCTGAGATAATTGCACTTACCAGGGGGTGCCGAACCACATCATCATGGTCAAATTCGTGAAAATATAACCCAGGTACCTTCTTCAATAAACGCCTTGCTTCCATCAAACCAGATTCCTCTCTGGGTGGCAGGTCGATTTGAGTAAGGTCTCCGGTAACCACCATTTTACTACCTTCTCCCAATCTTGTAAGAAACATCATCATTTGAGATCGTGTGGTGTTCTGCGCCTCATCGAGCAGGGCAAAACACTTACTCAGAGTGCGTCCACGCATATAGGCGAGAGGGGCAATTTCGACGACTCCAGTCTCCACCAGTTTCCTTGCCTCTACAGGGCCTAAAACCTCATCCATCGCATCGTACAAGGGACGTAGATAAGGCAGTAGCTTTTCTTCGAGATCACCGGGTAAAAAACCCAGTGCTTCCCCGGCTTCAACGGCTGGACGGGCCAGGACAATCCGCTGAATTTTTCCTTCGAGCAGCGAGTGAAGTGCGGCAATCATGGCCAAATATGTTTTACCAGTTCCGGCAGGACCGATGCCAAAAACTAGATCATTTTTGAGAATTAAATCCAAGAATCGCCGCTGTCCCAAGTTTCGAGGGACTACAGATTTCTTGCGGATTTTTAGAACAAGCGGATCATTTAGTAAATCGCGAAGTTCTTGCCCCCTGCCCTTCGAAACCTTTTCCAAAAATCTCATGAAATCTGATTTCTTGGTCACCATTCCCTGCTCCCGACCCATTTCTAAAAGCCCAAAGAGTTCTTCACACTGCTTCAATGATTTCTCATCACCTTCCATTTTGAGCAGATCTCCTCGGGCAACAATTTTTAAACCCAGAAGCTTCTCAATTTTCTGCAGATTATCAGGATTTTCACCATAAAGCTGATGAAAATGTCTCTCGGATTCAAATTGCAGCGTTTGCTCGCTCATCTAAGGAAAAGTTTTAATAAGGAATTAACCTCGATTAATTGCTCGGAGTTATCCTTAGGCAGGAATTGAATAAGAGAATTCTTTCATGATGTTCGGTAACTAAAATATTTTAAGTTGAAAGCCGATGCAAGGCATGAATCAGATGTGCAAATTGATTGCTAATTCCTGACATTATGGCATCAACGGGAGTCACTCCATTCTCATGAAAGTACTTTTTGTAAGTCCTGAAATAAGCCCATTTGCCAGAACCGGAGGACTCGGAGAGGTGGTGGGAAGCCTTCCTTTTGCTTTGAAGAGAGCGGGAATCGATGTGCGTGTCCTTTGCCCTCAGCACAAGTGTTGTAAAAGTTTACCCATTCGGATTCTTAAAAAAGAAATCACATTTAAGCATAAATCCAAAGATATAACCTCTAAACTAGGGGTTTTGAATGATAAAAACTATCCCATCCCCATCTATTTTCTAATCAACGATCATCTTTTTGATCGGGAAGGTATATATGCTGATCAAAACGGGAATTATCCAGACAATAGCCTGCGGGCTTTTGTGCTCTCGCATGCTGCCTGCGAACTAGAAAAAGTGACCAGATGGAAACCCGATATCCTCCATGCCCATGACTGGATGGCAGCCCCAACTTGTGGCTATCTCAATGCGAAACAGGAAAAGACAAGTAGACTCAAACCCCAGGGCTCTTTGCTCACAATCCATAATCTTGAGCACCAAGGAGTCTTTAATCATGAAGATTTTCTTGAATCTGGACTGCCTCTTAAATACTGGGCCATGAATGGATTTGAGCACCACGGCCGTTTAAATCTTTTAAAGGGTGGAATTCAGCACGCTGATAAAATTTCAACGGTTAGCCCAACCTATGCAAAAGAGATTCGTTCGGTTAAAAATGGACAGAACCTTGAAGAGTGCCTCCTCTTCCGAGGAGCTGATTTGATTGGTATACTGAACGGTATTGATGAAGAAGCATGGGATCCACTAACCGATGCGTCTATTCCTCACCCCATCGATCCATCTGCTCCAAGTGTGGGAAAGAAAAAATGCAAGGAATCGATTTTGAAAGAATTTGAACTATCTTTTCCAAACAAACCACTGTTGGGAGTTGTATCCAGGCTGTACCAACAGAAGGGATTGGATTTACTACTTTCTGCCCTTCCTGAAATACTTAAAAGTACCGACGCATCATTTATAATTTTGGGGAGCGGGGCTGAAGATCAAGAAAAGGGATTCTTGGATATGGCAAAGACATATCCTGAAAAGATAGCGGTAAAGATCGGTTTTGACGATACATTGGCCCGGAGAATTTTTGCAGGCTCTGACTTTTTTCTCATGCCGAGCCGATTTGAACCATGTGGATTGGCCCAGCAATACGCCATGAGATATGGGTCGGTCCCCATTGCCAGAAAAACGGGTGGACTAGCTGACACAATCAAACCTAGAACTGATGAATCAAAAGACCACACCGGATATCTTTTTGATCAAGCTGATAAAATTTCCCTCACTCATGCGATTGAGCAAGCTTGTCATGACTGGCGAACGGAAGAATTTTATTCCGAAATGCAAACGAGGACGATGCAAATTTCCTGTTCTTGGGAACTCGCTGCTCAAAAATATGCCCAGCTCTACAAATGGATCTTAGCTAAAGACTGAAAATCTTAAAAAAGTATTCCTATTCTTTTCGATTACACTTGCCGGAATAATTTCAAGAAGGTTAGCCTAGGAAGTAATGCACCTTGATTTTAAAGCATGATATCCAACGGACCTTCCCGCAGTTTTACTCAGGAGTCGGTAGAGTCATGGTTCATTAAGTTATCTGACTTTGATTGGGAAAAGGAATTTAATGAAAAAGACCTCCTTGAGGGTAGAAAGTTTTATCACCAGGGAAAGATTAGCGGACTCGATATCAGTCCTGAGCAAATTATTCTAATTCGTAAAATCAAGAGGGAAGAATCTTACTCTGTTATGGAATGGAGAGGTAAAAAGTTGGATTTCCGTACCTCCCTGGATGACGAGAGCCTGGGTCGAGCCATCGCCGTGGCAGGCCTTTATGAATTGGAGGAACTAATTACAGAGATTCATGAGGAAGACCCCATGATTGGCAGTCTAGTAGAAGAAAATTCACCGCCACAAAACTCCACCTCAACTGAAACCAATCCAAAAGATGCAGAAAAAACTTCAGAGAGAGAAAGAAGATTCCAAGCACAGCTACTGATTGAGCTCTCAGTATCAGGAAAAAAGGGTTTGATGGCTAAGCCCTTGTGGAAAACCAAAGAAGGACTAATTCCAGCCTGTGGCACAAGAAAATCAGATGCAAATGATCATTTTGACGGTTCCACACTCATTCAATTTACCCGCGAATCAATTGAGGATGGGTTTCTGTATGATAAAGAAAATGGAATCTTTCGGCTCTCTGATTGGGAAAAAGTGGGTAAATTTGCATCCGAAAGACTTCGATATTGGGAAGATTCCTTCGAATTAAAATATTTGGGTGAAGCGGCTTTAATCAAAAGAGGTAGAAATGAAATTCATTGGGAATTAGAGGCTCAGAGCAAGGGTTCTGAAAAAATGCTTCTTCGCGACAAGTTCCGATTGGGAAAAAATAAGTTAAATTCACGATTTACTCGAAAAATCAGTAAAATTGGAACCGGTACAATCTTTCTTCCAAACCAAGGCTTAGTCCGGCTTAAAAAGGAACAAATTGATGACTATGAATGGTGGAAACAAAGTAGAGGGAAGAATTCATCGACTGACTGGCCACGTTATATGTTATTTTCTCTATTTGCGAGAAAGCACCTCCGAACACGTGCAGATGGAAAGCTGGAAAAATGGCAGGCTGAGATACAAACTCTTACGCATCCCACACCTAACAAAAAGATAAAATTCCTCAGGTCTTATCAAAAGGAAGGCGTAAGCAAACTATTATGGCTTCATAAACTTGGATGCCATGGCCTTCTCGCTGATGAAATGGGCTTGGGGAAAACGATACAAACCCTCGCTTTGATTGCCTCATCTCCTAAAATAAACCTGCCAGACTTAGTCGTTTGCCCGGCGTCTGTGGTACCCGTTTGGGAGCAGGAAGTCACCACCCATTTCCCAGGTATCAAGGTGGAAGTACTCAAGCAGGGAAATGATTTTTCAAAACACGATAAAGAGTGCTTATGGGTAGCAAGTTATACTCAAATTCGTCGGCACCGGTCATTACTGGAAAGTCATCAATTCAGATGTGCTATTCTTGACGAGGCTCAAATGATCAAAAACCCGCAGGCTAAAGTGACGCAGGCATGTCTTGCCATCAATGCAAGAAACCGGCTAGCACTCTCGGGAACTCCTTTGGAAAACTCAGCGATGGATGTCTGGACGATTTTTCGCTTTCTGATGCCTGGACTTTTGGGAGGTAGGCGGGAAATGGAGAAAGAATTGCAAAAAGATTCTCCTAAAACACATCTAATGATTAAGAGACAAATCGCTCCTTTTGTGATTCGACGCTTAAAAAGGGATGTGGCTAAAGAATTACCTCCAAAAATAGAGGCTGAAGTTCCATGTATTTTAAATCAGGAGCAGAAAAAGATTTATAAATTACTCGTTGAGCAAGGAATTCTTGCTAATGGAGAAAACCTTCAAGATGCAGTTAAGAACTCTCCAACACATATTTTTTCACTGCTTACTAGGTTAAGACAAAGCTGTTGCGACTTACGGTTGCTCCCAAACCACAAGGAAATTTTGGAAACCGGAGCCAAAGAAGCCATTTTATTACAGAAGCTCAATGACCTAGCTCACAACGGGTCCAAAGCGATTATCTTTAGTCAATTCACATCATATCTTTCGATCCTTGAACAAAACCTACGGACGAAAATTCCAAAGCTAAAAATTGTAAAACTTACTGGAGCCACCCGTGATCGTACGCAACCAGTGAAAACTTTTCAGGAATCCAAAGATTCCACGGTTATGCTTGCCTCCCTCAAAGCTGCGGGATTAGGGGTAACCCTTACCTCTGCAGATTACATTTTCTTGATGGATCCCTGGTGGAATCCGGCTGTTGAGGAGCAGGCTATAGACCGGGCTCACCGGATCGGGCGGACCAAACCGATTTTCATCTATCGATTAATTGCCCAAGGAACAATTGAAGAGAAAGTCAGGGAATTTCAAAAAGAGAAAAAAGATACTTTTGAGGAAATTGTGGGAGATATTGAAAAACCCACCCGGTTACTTGAGCATTTTAAAGATCTAGAAGACCTTATAAAATTAGAAAATTTCTAGCTTCAAGCGTTGTCTATGATATCTTTTACATCACCCAATGTTTTTTTCTTACGGATCCTGCGAAGAAAATTATAGCCTGGAAGCATCAATAAGCCTGTCACCATAAAATATGTGGATGGCTCGGGTACCGCAGAGTACTGAAGGTAAAAACTGCCACTTTCATACCACACACTCCAGTCACCGAAGTAAAAGTCATTGGCCACTGCCCAGTTATCACTGTTGATATTGAACCCGTTAACTACTCGAGCAGATACTGGAGCATTATTCCAACCTGAACCTGAAGTAGTCCATTCCATAAACTTGAATCCTGAGGTTCCTGTTTTGGAAACCCCCAAACCATAGTCACCTGAAACTTCTCCAGCACTCCCATTCGAAGCAAGGCTGTAAATATTAATATCAAAAGAATCGGACTCACTGAATTCTAGATTATCAAATTTTAAAACATCCCAGTCTGACCCATCTGCATTGTTCCCAGCAAAATCAGTAATTTCCCAATCAAACACTCCACCATTTTTGAGACCAATCTTATCAATTTGTATAGTACCTATACTTAAAGTTAGGTCATCATTTCCAGAAGCATCGTGATTTCCTGCCACAGCTTGGAAATCTGAAGTGCCGTTACTCATTGAGGACGCCTGAGCCATTCCTGGACTCAATACATCAATTTGACCATCAGCAGAACCGATATTAATTTGCGTTCCACTAAAATTATCGATTACCCCAGCCGAATTTCCAACTCCACCACCTATAACACTCTTCATGTTTGTATTGTCATTTGTTGCTTGCCCTTGAATAGTCGTTGTAACAGTTGTGCCAGCAGATATAGCTAATTTACCATGCTCGACTACAGTAGTTCCGGAACCCAAAGCATTTGCATGACCCGCAACGAGAATACCACCGTCTTTGGTTCCTCCCCCGTCTGCAATGGTTACTCCTCCGCTAAAGTTATTATTCCCTGAAAGAGTTAGCTTGCCACTTCCTGTTTTTTTAAGATTGGCAGCACCACTAACTGCTCCCGAAAATTCCTGATGCTTATCAAATCCAGCAACCTCCCCGCCCCCAACATTAATAGTATTTGTACCCGATCCACTTAAAGTTACTCCACCGCTAAGAGTTTTTTTGGCAGTCGTATTGGCCAATCCTATCGAAATGGTTTGAGAAGCGTTGGAAGTATTATCAAGCTTAAGAGTTCCTGAACCGGTCAAATACTCTACTGCTTGATTTTTTCCACTTCCAGGGTCAAAGGTAAGAGTTCCCTCGGCAATATTAACATAGCTACCAGAAGAGTTGGATAAATCCACATTACCGGCTAAGATTTGTTCACCCGACCCAACTTTGAGAATTTTTAATCCGGTATTGCCGGAAGAATCGTCTTGGATCGTTCCCGAAAATTCGTAGGAACTACCAGCAGCATTGGTATTAATTGTGAGCGTATTTCCATCCCCACCACTAATTGTGTTAGTCGAATCAGCTTTATCTAAACCACTAAGAATTACATCACCCACGCCGGCATCCTTGAGGTTTAAATCTGATGCCCCAGAATAATAGGTAATTGAAGTCCTAAAATCACTAGAGTGCAGATCGCTAGTCGTAGTATGGGAGCTAGCTATAGTACCATCCACATATGCTCTATTATCAGTACTGGCACCGGCACCATAGGAGGTGTTGTCAAATTCGAATACCAAATTGGAATCCAAGTTGTCTACGTTTGTAGAATCATGAAGAAACATATCAAGGTCAGCATTAGTGCCTGGCCAGACCCAGTTTGCGTTCATTATTGTATTGTATCTGGTAGTGCCGTCTGAATCCGGGGTTGTTCCTCCGCCAGCACCGACCGCAGTGTCCAAATCGTAAAAACGAATCCCGAGTTTTATGTTAGAGGCAGAGTTTAAGATGCTTAAGTGGTCGGTTAAGTTAGCTGGAGTATCAACCCCTGTACCAATCTTGTAATCATCTGCAGCGTTTGCAGAATTGTTGTGAAGAACATAATTTTCCCAGCCTGAATCATTCGTAAATTCTGACAAAAACATGAAGTCACCTGCATCGATAACTTGATCCGGGGGACCACTACTAGTTCCCCAGTCCTGTCCTATGTAGGTCTTTGATGTCAAAGGAACCCAAGTGCCTTCAAAAAGCGAGGTAGAAGGTGTATCAGCAGCACCTCCAGACCCACCAATTGCATTGTCAGAACCAAGCGAGCTGGCAAAGAAACCTAATTCAATTAAATCACCTGCACTCGTAGTTGGATTTGTACCAGGCCCACCTGTAGTATTAAGCAGACCAGTCCCTGCAAAATCTGTTAGGAGCTGAACCGAGCTTGGATTAGCGTTCCAACTGGGTAGGTTGGTGAAATCAAATAATGGTGAATTGGACCCTTTGTGTGTGCCCCACCTAATTGTTCTTTTATCGATGCCATGCGAGTGAAATACCAATAAACTGGTAAATAACACTACACATATACTTCNCATANNTNTAANATCTTCATTTAAGACAAATTAGTCAAATTTAAAGCTAAACGGCTTNTGTTTTTAGAATAAAATGANGGGCTGGTTTAANCCCTAGAAACNCGCGGATATTTCTTGCTAAATTATAGATTAGANNACTATATTTGNATATTCGCCCAAAGTTTTCAAATAGCCTCTTTTCCAAGNCGCCAAATATTGTTTTGGCNCNTNNAGTTTGTTGCTTAAATTNCCTNTCCATTTTCCGCATTANTTGGNTCANAGATTTNTTANGCCTTATTTTCTTTTTGTTCGCAATTGATTCNCTTTTATTNGGAGAAAGGCAGGCCCAGATTGTTATTCATTGTACAAGCCAAACAATTGAAGCCCATGCAGACTTATTACGAGATTCACAAAATCTTACCCTCAGTGCAGGCAATAATGCGAATGGGGATGGAGACCTAGTTACACTTGGATATTACAGTTTATCGGATAGTAGTTCGATCGCTAATCATTTTAATGGAGATTGGATCCCTCTCACCGAAGGAACACGCATTGGGGACTCGAGTTCCGGTTATGGTTTTGGGGATGGCATGTTTTCTTTCACATCTGTTTTTACTTTCAACAGCGACAGGGTAGAGATTTTCCCATACGAACCTGCCTATTTTGAGCTATCAACTCCTAATGTCATTACCAACTCTGCACCTCCACCAGGAAAGCCATTGTGCATCAGATTTCATGACAGTAATACAATTTCTAAAGATACAAAGTACAATGCAGTTACTGGTGTAGACTGGCTTTGGCCTACTTTTTCAGGAGGAATACCTGAAAACTTGTACCTTAAAGTTTCATCCGGATCACCCTCCTCCAATTCAGTTTGGAAATATGGTAATGCCCTACAATACGCTAGCAATTCTTTCAAGACAACCCAACCAGTAGAATATATCCCCAATCTGTATTCTTTAGTCCTAAATCATACCTCAGGGGGAACTGTTAACGATGTAAACGCTAGCTACCAAGAAGATTCTTCCGTTGAGTTACTCGCCACGCCAGATGCTCACATGGAGTTTTTGGGATGGTTAGGCGAAGGAGTAAGCGATCCTCTTTTCCCCAACACTGTCGTTTTCATGACAGAAGACAGGAATATCACTGCGGTCTTCCAACCAAAAAAATATCAACTTCAAATTACCGTATCAGGAGTGGGAGATGTAACTGGGGCAAATGAATATTCTTATGGTGAAAATGCAACTATAACTGCCACTCCCTCTCTAGGCTATGAATTTTCTCATTGGATAGGAGATGGGGTTGATGCTAACACCACATCGACATTCATCCAAATAACAAGAAATCAAACCATCCAAGCCGTTTTTCTTCCAAAGCAACACACCTTTACTGTTTCCCCGTTGATCGAATCACACGGCTCGACCAGCATTGTCCAGTCACCACCCTATCGTAATGGAAATTTTTATGATATCATTGCAGAGCCAAAGAGTGGATACAGATTTTCTCATTGGACTAGTACCAATGGGGCGATTTACATGCTTGATTCTAATCTAACAGCTACAACAAGAGTAAGTTTGTCGGACGACGCTTTACTTTTTGCTCACTTTGAAGAAATTCAATACAGATTGGATATCCTCATGGGAAATGGTGGAGCTAGTGTTACACCAACCTCTGCCCTCTTCGGACTCAATCAATCAATCGCTGTTAATGCAACGCCCGCAGAAGGATATCAATTTTCGAAGTGGCAGGATCCAAATGGTTTACTAGAAAACTCCTTCTCCGCATCAACTTCTGTTGTTATGAGTAGAGCAACCGGCAATTCTTTCATTCAGGCACAATTTGAAAGGAAACAATATGATGTCCAAATTTCATCAGGGAGTGGAGGTAATATTATTTTTGATACACCGAATGGTCCATGGATACACTTTGGAATTTATGCTATCCAGGCGGTTCCAAATCCTGGTTATAAATTCGTATCCTGGAACGGAAATCAAGAATCAATCGATTCCCTACTTGTGAGCAATGAGCAATCTTCGAATCAAATCTCAGTCAGCAGTGATATCAGCCTGAATGCTCATTTTGTACCTGAAAGCTATACGATTTCAGTAACAAGTGGCTCTGGAGGAAGTGCGACCGGAAGCGGTCAGTTCTCTGTTTCGGACAGTCCGGCTTTAATTGCCACTGCTGCAAATGGATGGGAATTTTCGCACTGGGATGGAAATGAAACGCTCCTCACATTACTATCTTCCAACACTTCGCCAAATGTATTTGTTGATTTAACTGATGCACCTCCACTTTTAAATTACGAAGCAGTATTCAGAAAGCCAAATTTTGAAATCAATGTCCAATCTTCTTCCGGCGGAAAAGTAAACGGTCAGTCTTTGCTTTCTTACGAAATTGAGTCAGGTACAGAATTAACACTCTTAGCAGTTCCAGAAATTGGATGGGATTTTTCTCGATGGTTTGGCATTGAATCTGACACCCCAACCGACTCATTCTTGTCCATCGTGGTAAGTAGTAGTTTAAATGTAACTGCTGAGTTCATAAGGAAAAGTTATCTACTTTCAATTAACCAAAGCCTGAACGGCGAAGTGAGTGGAGGAGGAGTCTACGAATATGATGCTGATGTAACAATCTCAGCTACTCCCAAACAGGGCTACAGATTTTTGCGATGGACAGGAGACATTGAGTTTATTCAATCTACAGAAAGTGCGGAAACTACAGTAAAAATACCCAATGCACCTGTAACCATTGAGCCTGTCTTCGAAATAATTCCTGTAACAGTAACTGCTACTGTAACTGGAAATGGAAGGGTGATCGGACTCGGTGAATATAATCCAAACGAAACTTTCTCAATAGAAGCCTTGGGCAATTCCCCTACAGGTGTTGCCCCAAGAGGATTTGGCCTTTTAAAATGGAGCTGGTCTGATGAGAACGGACAAAACTATTCGAGTACAGAGAACCCACTGGTGCTTTCATCAGCATATGATATTCACTTAGATGCTGAATTCTACCCAATTCCTCCTGAAGAAGTCGATTTCTCAATATTGACTAACCCAAGTGGAGCAGGAATTATATTCGATGATCCTGATTCGAGAGTCTGGAATGTTGACAAAGATACGATCGATCGAAGCATTACCGTTACAACACAACCTGGCTTTTCATTCTTAGGTTGGAGCAGCAGTGCAGATGTAGACATATC
This sequence comes from Opitutia bacterium, assembly GCA_002689665.1. Lineage (GTDB taxonomy): Bacteria > Verrucomicrobiota > Verrucomicrobiia > Opitutales > Seribacteraceae > Seribacter. The sequence continues at coordinate 23,200 of NZEN01000028.1, forward strand.
CCCGCATTGGAAGTCTAATCAAATCACCGCTAGCCCCTTTGTTGATTCTTCAGTTATTGCTCACTTTAAACCACTAACCCATAAATTTGATATCATTTATAACCCCGAGATGGGATCAGTATCAGAATTCAATAAGAGCTATGCTCATGGAGAGATTTTCAATATTAAGGCAGAAGCAAACAAGCACTTCAAATTCTCAGGTTGGAATTTATCGAAACTGCACACTTTCGATGTAAGTAACGGCAATTCATCTGTCAGGAGCCAGGAAAATGTTTTGCTCATTGATAATCTTGAAACCCCAGAAATTCCCTTAGCAAGAGGTCACACGTATAATTTTGTAGTTAGTTTACCTAGTAACATTGAATTCTTCATATCGAGTAACTCGCCTGTAAGTACTTCATTTGATCATGAGTATTTATTGGGTATTCAAAACTCGAGAGTTTCCAACGGCACCTTGGTTTTCAATGTCCCTGAGAATGCACCAGACTATTTATATTATACAACATCAAGTAATTCAGTTACGGGAGGAAAATTTAAAATTATAACCCTAGATGAAAGCGATATTATAACCTTCCCCAAAGAAGCATCAATATCACCGACTTCCCTTTTAGACTTCGAAATCGTAGCTAGCTTTGTTGATGAAGAGTACAAGGTTAATGTAAGTTCAGACACCGGTGGCACTGTGGATGTAGTCTCATCGAATTTCAAGCACCAAGACATTGTAAATCTGAAAGCAACGCCAGATGAACACTTTGAATTTGTTCGCTGGGAGGGTAGTGAACTTATTGAAAATAAACATTCTCCTAATTCAAAACTAACAGTTGTTGAAGCAACCAATATCAAAGCTGTTTTTACTCCGAAACTATACCCATTGAATATTTCATCCGCTCCAACAAACACAGCGTCTTTTATTACTTCTAATAACAAACTGAATTTTGCGTTTGGCGAAACGGTAGAAATTCAAGCTATTCCTAAAAGTGGATTTAAATTTCTAGAATGGATAGGTGATATTAACTCTCCAAATAGTTCAACACAGATTGTGATGAACGGTCCTCAGAGTATTGTTGCCAAGATTGCCACACATCCAGTCATTATCGACCTATCAGGAAGGTCGCTTAATTATCTAGGGGAAATAGACAGTAACCTCATTGGAGGCAATGTTGAAGGTCCTAGCATAATCCAAAAGAATCAACTCGCGACTTTCTCCGCCGAACCGAGAGAAGGCTTCGATTTTCTTGGATGGTTCGATGAAGATAACAAGACCGTTGCTTCTACTCTAAATACCACATTAACATTGCTGAATGATAGCGTTATCACTGCAGTTTTTAGAGAAAAATCTCATGAACTCAAGGTTGATATTCAACCGAAATATTTTGGCACACTAGAATGGGAAGATGATTTTTCTCTAGAACAAATAAACACTCGTTTGCCTTTTGGGTACCAAGTTGAAATCACTGCCAATCCTCTAAATCATAATCGCTTCGATAAGTGGTTTTTTAACTCTAAAGAAAAAATAGACGTTAATGAAAATAATATCTCATTTATTATCCGTGATGACACGAGTATTTCAGCTAAATTTCTTGCAGCACCCCTACCCTCACTAACGATCAAAATGAACCCCACCGGTGCGGGTAAAGTAGTTGGTTCAGGTCAAAGAAGTACAAACGGAACACATTATATTTTTGCTTCCGCTAACGATGGGTACGAATTTATAAAATGGGAAGGTGTTGGAATCAAGAGTCCAAATAAAGAAACAACATCTGTATCTTTTGAAACAAATACTGTAATCACCGCTGTATTTTCAAAGGATGATAATAACGGTGGAGATGATGGGAATCATAACTTGTTGTCCCTCAGTGTTAGCCCATCAAACCCAAATCATGGTCAAACGAATCCTTCATCAAAAAATTACTACGCGAGAGGAAAAGTTCCAATTCTCGCCAAACCTAAGCCAGGTTACATATTTTCTCATTGGGAAGGTGAATCTATTGCTGACCCACTCTCCTCTTCGACTGAAGTCAACTTAGAGAGTGATCTTCTAATTGCCGCTATTTTCGAAGCTACAAGTAATAATCAAAAGCAGATTAATGTTACGCATGTCATTGAAACTTTAGATTACCTTGGAAACCAATCGAAAAATGAAAACATTGGAGGAACTATTTTGGGAGGAACTTCTTTTCTCAATGACCATACCCCAACATTCAAAGCCTATCCCAAAGACGGTTATCATTTTCTCAGGTGGGAAAATGGACTTGGGCAAATACTTTCAACGAGCGAAGAAATCTCATACAAGTCTCCTTTCGATTTTGTCCTTAAAGCTATCTTTCAGAGAAAATCATACGATGTCCGAGTTTTTACAAAACCGGGCGATAAGTCTGAAATACTATGGGAGGGCTACGGGAAATCATCTCAACACATTCGCCTTGTTCCTCACGGTGAACAGATTCTATTGACTGCATTACAAGGAACTAGTTACCAATTCCTTAATTGGCAAACTGACGGAAGCATTATTCGAAACCCACAAGAATTAAAAATAAATCACACCGTCAAGTCTGAGACGAATTTTACCGCCGTATATTTTCCGCTCAATCAGGTAGTCATTACACCAAGCATACATCCTGAAAGAGGTGGATGGATACTAGGAGAAGGTAAATATTCCTATAACCCAAAACATCCAATTCATGCAAAAGCTAACAATGGGTTTAAGTTTGTAAGATGGGAGGGTTCGCAGATCTATGATCCAACTTCCCCTCAAACGACTGTTAATTTAGACAGAAATCTTGATATTAAGGCAATTTTTGAACCCGATCTCCTTTACGAAGGTGATCCAACAACAACACCTCCTGGTCTTCATGTTGTGGAAATCCTTTTAGCCAATCCAGATCATGGCACGGTGCAGGGAACAGGTGTTTATGGTCCGGGTTGGATCGATATTGGAGCGGTGGCGAATTATGGTTTCGAGTTTTCTCACTGGGACAGCTTAGCCGTAGCTGATCGAAAAGCAGCTAAAACTAAACTTTTGGTGGAGGATCATTCTACTGCAACTGCATACTTCAAAGAGAAAACTTTAGTCATCGATTCCATCTCTGAAGGAAACTCTTGGTTTTCCAATTATTGGTTTGGAAATTACTGGAATGAATCAAGTTCTCCTTGGGCATATCATCTAACCCTTGGCTGGATTTTTGCCCATGAAAATGCAAACCGATCTTATTGGATTTGGATAAACAACCTTGATGGATGGTATTGGCTTGAAGCAGAATCCTTCCCGTATTTATTTGAAAGTAGCTCCAACACATGGGTTTTTCTTTCAACAGAAACAAGTGGACCATCGGAAATCTTCTTATTTAAATTCAAAGATAATCGCTGGAGAAGACTTGGGCAGTAACAAAAAGTTCGCCTGTAAATGTTATCAATATACTTATTGATCTATAAAATTATAATGCCTCTTTGGGAACTGGGGTAGTAAAACTTATCGGATATTTAGAACCTGATTTTTTCCCAATTAGAAATAAATTAATTGTTAGAACTACCTATCTACAAATAGATTCTATATTACCTACGAGAATGTTCATATCATACCGTTTGTAAACTTGTTAAACGCTATACATAACCAAAGAACATAGGGTCAAATCTAGTTTCGGTAGCAACTTAACAAGTGTATTTACATAGTTTTTCAACAATTAAAAACTTATGTGTAGCTATACTTAAGCACTGCTAAAGTATAAAATTTAGAAAAAATTAAAGAGGCGATTCACCCTTTAAAATTAAATCAACATCACTCAAAGGGATTAAGGCTTTCAATATATGCCTTGGTTCCCGAAAGAGAATTTCTTTGAAGAAGCAATCCAGACGATGCTCCGAGAATCTCATTATCTTTGGCCCCTGCAGCACCTAGCTTTCTCCATCCACCACCAGAAACAATAGCATGAGGATAATAAAATTGATAACCTGCACCACCAGAAGACACGGTTACTGCTCCGGCAGTGCTGATGATCCCAGAAGCATTAGAATCAGTAGTTCCATTATTTCCACCTATACAGTAAAAATTTGCATCAGTACTGTACCCGATACCTTTAACACCGATCCGCCATATTGGTGAACCTTCATCACTTTTGAAATTAACATCCCGTTGTTTGTTAACAACCACAAAGGTTCCTCCACCATCACTACCACTCTTGATTATTTCAAAGGACCCATTCAATTTTGAATCAACGATTGAACCTCGAGAAGCTGAACTTGCAAGATCCGAAAAAGCCGAAACACTAGTCACTTGGTTTTCAGTCGTTGCATTCAACTCATTAAGTCCATCTTCAGCTAACAAGTATCCTTGAATTCCTTCTAAAGATATAGTGAATCCTTTGATATTGCTCCTAGAAGCACCGTTGAGGTAAATCTTGCTGTAACTGGTGTCATTTTGATCGGTCTGCCCATTCGAATCTGAGCTAACTATGCTAGAGACTGCATTCGCACTATCATCATCAATCAGAAAATCGTCACCGTCCATTGTAAAAGGAGCTGATATATTATTATCTGATCCGTCTAAAGGTCTCCTAGTGGCAAGGATATGAGATTTTGTTACCCCTGTATTACCATAGCTTTCATCGTAGTAAAATTGCTCCCAAACATTACCATTCAGTAGGGTGATAATGTCCCCCTCATCAGTGGATGTTTCCATTGCACGAAACAACGATGCGTTTCCATCATGAGAAGTGATCGCATTGGAAGGTATAAGCTCGGCAATCATCAGATCAGCTCCATAAGGGTTTTTTGCAAGGATTTGATTGCCACTTTCGGGCAGTAAAAGTTTTTTATCTGAAGTTTCTATTTGTCCTTCAAACTCGAAAGTTACATCACCAGCGGTTCTTTTAGCTATAATGAAAGCCTCATCGGGATAAATTACAGTGTGATTCAAAATACCGGCGGATGTGCTGTCTTTGGAATACCAGCCTTGACCGTAGTTGTAGCTTTCATGTGATGTCCCAAGGAAGAAATAAGGTTTGTATCCTCCGTAAATTACATCCCAAATGTAAATCCAATCAGCAGCTGTAGGCAATCCGCTTGACCAATTTAATGGTAGTTCAGAAAGGAGTTTTCCAAAAAGACTACCGAGGGTTGCAGCTGGAACAATCTCGACCTGAGTTCCATTTGGAAAATAATTGGAGACATTCGTTGATTCTCCAGTTCCGAGTCGAGAGAGATCTAAATTTAG
>NZEN01000029.1 GCA_002689665.1 Opitutia bacterium
CATTGTTCAAACCTGATGCCTGATGATCAACATAAACAACAGTGGACCTGGTTCCCACAAAAACATTCCCCAGCGAATGATCAGTAAGATTATCGATTGTTAAATTACTCGGATTGAAAGTATATCCAGCTTTATTAGGAGTAACCACAGAAGAAAAACCATCATTCAATGTAGTGATAAAGGTGCCATTCAAATCAGTTTCGACAAACGATTCATCCGTGGAAAAACTCAGAGTCACTCCATCCAGTCCTAAACCAAGAGAGTTAGTCACAGTTCCCGAAAAATATTTCTTGGAGATAAGTGGGTCGGTGCCTGAATCTTTCCCAGTGAGCGAAATTTCTACGGATGAAAAATTATCATTTGCAAAAGTAAGAGTACCAGATTCGTCGATTGTATCAGAATCTGGAACCCCAATAATTTGAATCGGTTGTCGAAGATTCCAATTATTTCTATCAAATTTCAGACTCGATGCACTCCCAAGGAAAAAATATTGTTGATTCGAAAGGGAAAGATTTACCTGTATTTCACTCATCGGCTCAGTAGCAAGCCTGGTCCAAATGGTGCGGGTTCCCCCCTCAAGCACATCAGTCGAGAAAACACTTGGAACAATACCCTGAACTTTCGATTCACGAAAATTCGAAATGTAAGGAGAAGAAATTCCTAAAGCCTTCGCATTATCCTCAGTCCCTGAATTTCCAGTTTTTACGCCCAGATAGGAAACTGAGGGATTGGAAAAATAAGGAATAGAGTTATCAAAACTTTTCCCGGAATCGTTGTAGGCCATGACCGTTCGATATCCTTCCCCATTTAGATACCACCGCTTTCCATAAGCAAAGGCTCCATAATCATAACTTGAACTTTTACTACTATCCGAAGCGTCCTCCCGGTTATGCAAGCATCCCATATTATGTCCTATTTCATGAGCTAAGGTGAAAACAGGGGCTCCTATTTGATCCCAAACACAGACATTAAACGCAGACTCTTCAAAGGAAAGACTAGGGTAACTAAGTGTATTGGCTAGTCCTCCCATATCGCTATCGGTCGACAAAAGAGTGACCACATCTGCTCCATACTGATCACGCAGTGTATGAACTTCATCGAGGTGTCCATCATTCTTGTTGGTCAACCGCTCTAAATCAACATCTAGGTTACTTGTTGGGGAGTAACTCGATTCGTAAACATGAACCAACCTTAGTTGTATTTGCAACTGGCTATTTCGGAAGCATAAATTAGCTCCAGCAACCGCATTGCTTATCTCAGCAAGCATTTCCTCTCTACTACCAATTGCATTTTGTACCGCAAGGGGACTTACCACCAGTAAATCGATAAGCCCTGCATCCGCATCTCTCCATGAATGCTTGGTTTGAGCTCCACTTCTTGGTCTTGGATCGTATGCAGATTTGGCGTTGAACCGACAACCACCACAGGGTCTCGACTTAGTCTTTACGAAAGAAATATCTTGTTGTTCTAAATCACCCTTAAATTGAAAGTTTGATGGAGGGGAAAGAACACTTCCCCTCACTGTTTCTCCGATTACAGCTAAGGTAAGGAAGCCATTTCCTTTTTGATTCTTTCCAGTCCATGAGAATTGATTGTTCCCGAGATCAATTGCACTCTTTTTTTCGAACCGATCAACACTTCCGTCCTCTTTTATAATTTCTATCTGAGAAGAATGGTTTGTTGGCTTTTCCTTAAAAATATTTCGGGCAAAAAGTTCACCTGAACCTGTAATCAAAGATAGGGTAAGCAGAAACCTCGGGTTAAAATGGAAAAGAATACTCTTCATATGACGACTGATTTATCTATATTATAGCCATTCATGTCAATCAACTGCACAACTCCCATCCCACTCAGATTGTTTGAACCAAAATCAGCATCTCATGAATTAGAAAACGGAGCAGGTATCATAAGAATAGATCTAGGAAATACTTTTAATGATCTAAGGGATCCAGAGATTTGGTTTTTAGAATTTTGCAGAAAATTGGGTACTCCAGTTTCTCAAAGTGCTGAAGGGGAACTTGTTTTGAGTATTCGTGATCAATCCCTCGGGCAGAATGATCCCAAAACCCGTGGACCCAATACAAATAAGAAATTGGGTTTCCATACAGATCGATGTGATGTCATTGCCTTTTTATGCTTAATGCCTGCTATGACTGGCGGGGAAAACCAAGTGGTTGATAGCCGCGAAGTCGAAAGAATAATACAACGGGAACGACCGGATATTCATTCAGTCCTAAAAGAAAAATTTCCCTACAAGAGACATGTGGTAGATAGAGGAAACCAAAAACCCTTTGTGATGCAGCCGATATTCTCTGAGTTCAAAGGTTTTTTTGCCTGTTCATATCTTCGCGTTCTGATTGACCGGGCAGATCAGGATGATAACTGCCCATCATTGAATGAATCGCAAAGACAAGCGATTAATTTTCTGGATGAAGTTTGTGAGAGACCCGAACTTCAGCTCAGGTTTACCATGAAAAGTGGAGAAATTCTTTTACTTAATAATTGGACTACACTGCATCGAAGAACTGCATTTGACGATTCCCTAGACCCTGAACGCAAGAGACATCTTTTACGAGTTTGGCTTTCGATGCCAAACAGTCGTCCACTTGATACTTCCTTCATTGAAAATTTTGGTACAAATGAAGCTGGTACTGTTCGTGGAGGCATGAAGCCAAATGTTTAAAATATTATGTTTCCCATTCAAGTACTCTTGCCAAGTCCATGTATTCAAAATGGTATAATCGGATGAATAAACATTTCCTCATTCTAATTCTAATCATTTTCCTCCCTTGGGATTCCAAATCCGAAATAAAAAAAAGTGTATCAGAATCAGGAGACCAGCAATTTAATTTATTGATTTTGGGCGGGGGATATTCTGCATCCGGTAACGAAGTTTCCCTGGAAAGTAATGTAAGGTATCTGCACCGGCAAAAAAATGAAATTGGATTAAGCAACTTTAAGACGAGAACCCTTTTTTCTGATGGCGTGGACTCGACAAGGGACATCAAATACAAAGACCCAAGTTTTTCAGTTCCCGAACCCAATTTAATCTTGGCTGAAATTTTCGGCTCAACCCGAGGGATTTATAATCAGTATAGAAACCATCGTTTAAAAGCCGATGGAATGTCATCAATCAAAGAGTTCGATGATTGGTTAAAGGATGTAAATGCAAGCTCAAAGCGAACATCTAATCTGATCTATTTCACTGGCCACGGAGGGAAAGGAGAAAAAAAGACCCCTCAGAATACAACCGCCTACTTATGGAATAATTATAAATTTAGAGTTTCTGATTTCACCAAGAAACTTGATACTCTTCCATCCGATCAAACTTTTATTTTAGTGATGGTTCAGTGTTACAGCGGTGGTTTTGCCAATTTTATTTTCCGCGAGGGAGATTCAAAAAAAGGCCTGCATCCCCAAGTAAGGGCTGGATTCTTTGCTACCGTGCATGACCGTGTCGCCGCAGGTTGCACTCCTGATATTCGGGAAGAGAATTATCAGGAATACAGCACGCACTTTTGGGAAGCACTTTGTGGTGAATCAAGAATTGGAAAGAAAATTCAAAAGCCAGATTTTAACGGAGACGGAAGTACTTCATTAACGGAAGCACACGCCTATGTTGTCATTCATTCAAATACCATTGATATTCCAATTAAGACATCAGATGTGTTTCTGCGGAGGTTTTCATCATTTGATCCGCCCAAAGAAGAAGATGCCTTAAATAAAATAATCAAAAATGCCAAAGATCTCTTATCAGGAACTGATTCAAATTCTTCGAAACGAGAAGATTCTCCGAATGATTGGATCTTTCGAAAAGATCCCATTTCCAAAATTTTACTTTCAGCATCTCCTGAATCAAAAGCCATCATTCAAACTCTTGCACAAAGACTTTCTATTCAAGATGAAGAAGTGTTCGAAAAAGCAGAAAATAAAATCAAAGAAATAAAGAAAAGACGCGAAGAACTTGCAAAAGCTAAGAGGGAAAAAGAGGAAGAGAAGAAAAAGTTAAAAAATAAAATTAAGACAAGGCTATTGAAGGAATGGCCTGAGTTAGGCAATATTCAACATCCTGCGGTAGACTTACTCAAACAACCAGAGGGCTCGTCCAAAATAATTACTCTTGCGAATCAAGACAATGAATGGAGTGATTACAAGAAGCGGAGGGATGAATCTGCTCAAATCGAAAACAAAAGATTTAAATTGGAAAAAACACAGGTGCTGGCAATGAGACTAACCCATGAAATTGAGAATGTTGTGCTCAGGGTTGCTTTACCAAAAATTAACTCCCCTGATATAATCGAACGCTATACTCTGATTGAGGAATTGGAAAAAACCATCCTTAGACAGTCCAAAGACTAACCAAGACAAAGGCTATAAAAGTTAGAAACCTTTACCACGAAGTGCTGAATCGAGTTGCTTCTGAAATTCCATCACATCCTCGTCAGAAGGTTTGTAACCTTCTTCTCCTCCGGTGAGACCGAGACGACCAAATTGATCAAGGGTCCATTTTTTATGCTGACCATCAGAAAAAGTAACGCTACCGCTAGCCATTGCACCCGGGGGAGTCACCGTATCTAGTTCAACCTGAACTCCTCCAGCAGAGTCATCGAGTGGATCTCCAGGAGAAGGTGCCGTTTCATCAGCATCCGAATTGTCATCAGAGTCCGCCTCTTCCTCTTCATCCTCTTCGTCAATTAGATCCAAGTTCAAATCATCAACCAAAAACCTCACATCCATGTATGTCATGACGATACCGAATTCATCATCAATTTTTTTCTGAATATCGGATAAGCCCATTCCTTCATTGACCCAGCTTGCAATTTGCCGTTTTTGGTCATCTGAAGGACTGCTATTAGCTGGACTAGAATTGTCAACCGGTGGAGAGACATCCTCATCACCACTTTCTTCAAAATTTTCAGTTNTCATTGAGCAAAGGATGANGATTTATAGAGAAAAATCAACAGGACTATAAANAAATCCTACCAATTACTCCATCGCCTGGGAAAGCTGCTCGTTCAACAACTCAACCGAATGCTTGATGGAATCATCCTGATCCATCATATTTTCAACGGTTTTACATGCATGAATAACCGTTCCATGGTCTCTACCACCAAACGCGGCACCAATTTCTTGCAAGGAATGCTCGGTGAGAATTCGGGATAAATACATCGCTACTTGGCGGGGAAAAGCTATGTTTGCTGGTCTACGACGAGAAAGCATATCGGCCATTCTCAAGTGGTAATAATCAACCACTTTCTTTTGAATAGATTCCATTGTGATGCGGCTCAAATTCTCTTCTCTAAGGATGTCACGAAGTAACCGTTGAACTGTTTCCAGGTCTGCTTTTTTGCGGGTCAATCCAACATAACCGGCGACCCGNGTCAATGCACCCTCCATCCTTCTGACATTGCGGGAAATATTCTTAGCTAAAAACTCGAGTATATCATCTTCAATTTTAATCCCCATCGCATCAGCTTTGCGAGTAAGAATTGCAACCCTTGTCTCTAAGTCAGGTGCCTGAATATCAGTGACTAATCCCCACTGGAATCTGGAAAGCAAGCGACTTTCAATCTTATCAATTTCACCTGCCGGGCGGTCAGAGGTAAGAAAGATTTGCCTTTGTGCTTCGTAGATTTCGTTGAAGGTATGAAAGAATTCCTCCTGGATGCGTTCTTTACCTGCAAGGAACTGAATATCATCAATCAACAAATAATCTACACTGCGATAACGTGCACGAAACTTGGTTAAGCTGTTTTCCTGGATCGCACGGATAAATTCATTGGTAAATTTCTCACAAGAAACATAGGTGATCCGGCAGGATGGGTTGCGATTCAAAGCCTGATGAGCAACCGCATGCATAAGGTGAGTCTTACCCAGTCCGGTTTCGCCATAGAGAAATAACGGATTGTAGGCATGAGCAGGTGCGTTCGAAACTGCAATGCAAGCCGCATGAGCCAACTCACTTCCTCCACCAACGATAAAGTTGTTAAAAGTATTTTTAGGGTTAATTCCGAGTGACCTGCCTTTAAGGGCTGGTCCGGTGATGCGATTATTAGAATTGGTCTTGCTGGATTTCAGACGGTCATTGTGATCTTTATTCTCGATATCTTCCTCGGCGAGTTCACCAAGCAAATCGACAGTGTAAGGCCGACCGACAAGACGGTCTGCTTCTTGCCGAATTACATCTAAGTAATTATCTCGGATCCAAATGGCCGAAAATTCATTGGGNGCGATCAGCTCGCAACCGTCNTCGTCAAGCCTGCCAATGCGCATGTTATCGAACCAAACACGGAAAGTGTCTGCAGGGATAACTTCTAGCAATTGCTCGCGAAGAGAATTCCAAAAAGTTTCAGGGGTAGTTATAAGGTCAGTCATACGGGGATTCAAAAATTTATTCACAAGAGAATGGACACACCTGCAAGTCATCTAGAAAGAGGGATTTACGAAATATATTGCTTAAATCCTGACGAGTTGTGCACATCACGAAAATATCAATTAAAAAAACTCTTAAATAACTGATATACAATGCAATANGCGAATTCACTGGGGATGCCATTTATTAAATGATGATTAAATTGTTACATTAGGGATGCATTTCTTCTGAAGGATAAAACCAATGAAACCAAGAAAAAAATCACTTCAATTAAGGAAAGTTTCTCACAACTTATTCACATCTTTGGGTTTGTAAGTTTTTTCCCTTTTTTGGGTTGCATTAATTCCTTACATTTACCCTTAACGCAGACCCTTGATTCTATGATATTTAGAGAAATATCTCGCATGGGTAATCCTAGAATAGAGCACCCTAATGATTCATTTTTCTNAGAAGTTTTTCATTTAAGTCATCGGCTGAATCATAACCAAATTGTCTTGCAGCCTGAACCATTGCCGCAACTTCTATCAATCGGGCAATATCCCTTCCCGTTCTCACTGGAATTTCCATTTGAGGGACATCAAAACCAAGAATTTGAAAATATTTACGGTCCAACCCCGTTCGGTCTGGCTCAGCATTCACTGCTTCCTCAATCAAGGTTACCACTAAATCAATTTTTTTCTCAATCCTCACGAACCGGTTACCAAATAACTTCTCAATATTAATGATCCCGATGCCTCGACACTCCATAAATCCACGACTTAGTGGATCACAAAAGCCAATCGGTGTGTGATCACTTAGTAACTTAACCTTAACCAAGTCGTCAGCGACCAAACTGTGCCCCCGCTCGATCAAGGCAAGGGCTGCCTCGCTTTTACCGGCACCGCTGGCCCCTCTGATCAAGGTACCCACGCCTCTTATTTCCAAGAGGGTTCCATGCAGGCTGGTTCGCGGAGCGAACCTTTCTTCCAAAAGAACGGTTACTTCTGTCGTAAAAGCTTTCGAACTTAAAGGTGTTCTAAACAAAGGTACACCCGCTTGCTCGAGGACGTCGATCATCTCAGGAGTCGGAGCCAAACTTCTCGATACCACTACGCAAGGGATCCGCTTAGCCACCATTGTCTCAATCACAGCTTTTCTTCGAGCCACTGATTGCTCACGAAAAAACGCCATCTCTCCAGCNCCAAACAGCTGAATTCTCTTGTTAGCAAAATATTTAAAGTAGCCAGTGACAGCAAGAGCCGGGCGATTGACACTCTTCTCTTTAATGGTGCTTCTTGAAAGGGTTTTATCGCTCGTAACTAAACGAAGTTTGAGCTGTTCCCCGTAGGTGGCAAAAAATTCCCGAACGGCAATACTTTCGACTGCCTGCGTTTTTGATTTGGAAGATTTCATATCTCGTAAAAGTTAATTTTCAAAATCATCACCTAAATATTTCTGCCGTGTTTCTGGATCTGAAGTTAGAAATTCGGCATCTCCGTGNGCGAGAACTTCTCCCTGATACAGTAAATAAGCACTATCCACGACACGCAAAGTCTCACGAACATTATGATCTGTTATCAGGATGCCAATGCCCCGAGACTTCAGATTATTCATGATTTTATTTACTTCACTCACACTTTTCGGATCAACACCGCTGAACGGTTCATCGAGAAGCAGGAAATCAGGATTTAGAACCAAGGCTCTTGTAATTTCGAGTCTCCTTCTCTCCCCGCCACTCAGGGTGTGAGCCTTCTGCTTAGCCAAAGTCGTCAATCCCAACTCCTCCAGTCTCTCCCTAACCAATTCTTCCCTCTCGGAACGAGAAATTTTTAAGGTTTCTGCAATTGCACGAATATTATCTTCCACCGATAATTTGCGAAACACCGAAGATTCCTGGGGGAGGTAAACAAGACCTTGCTTTGCCCGTTGATGAGGCTTCAGGCGGGTGATATCCTTGCCGTTAATTTCCAATCTTCCATCCGTAGGTCTCACAAAACCAGCTATCATCGAAAAGGTGGTGGTTTTCCCGGCTCCGTTNGGTCCTAATAATCCTACAATTTCACCTCCGCTTACTTCGATGGAGACACCGCGTACGACCTCTCTCTTTCGGTAAGACTTCCGAAGGTTAATTGCTTTAAGAATATTTTTTTCTGTCACTTAGAATCCTGATTTCACTTTTTAAATCCCGGTAATTTTATTTTACCCAGATTCGGGAGTTCTAATCGTGGACGTGCTCGTTCATCTCCTAACACTCTGGCTTTTCCGGTTTCCCGGTCCAACTCGACCTTTTCCCCTGAGACAAATCCCCACTCGGCATCCTCCACTCGAGCATTACCCGTTAACAAACCCTTCCCGTTTTTGGTATCAAGAATCAGATTATCTGCCCTGCATATCCGTCCCAGTTGCTTCATCCTAACATTACCCGATGCACGAACTTCCGAAATACGACCGTAGCTCATCTCACTTTTATTCTGATCCTGCTCCACTAAAATCTCCATTTTCATACACTTGATTTCCAATGAGTCACCGTTTATTGAAACATTACCATCCAAAATAAAACGGTACCCTCCTTTTTTAATGGCAAAAAACTCCATAACATCTGCATTGGCCACAGTTTTTTCTAGCTTATTTTTTTTCTTAGCAGGACTAGTTTTCTCGACTGCAGGCTTGGCGATGACTGGTTCAATTTCTGACTTAAAATAGACATAAGCATCCGATGCAAAAGTCAATTGATGGGATCCTTTTTCACTGATCTCCTGCCAAGACCATTGATTACCACTGGCCTGAAAAACATCACTCAAGACATTAAGGGAAGTATCACCACGGGCACTACCCTTACTTAGATCAAAAATACCCACATCACTGGAAGCTCTCGTGAGAGCGTCATCTTTTGTAATCATTTTTAGGTTTGGTTGCTTCACAAAATATTGTGAAGACTCCACAGGCACGACTTCATCGGCCTCCAATTCCCATGAGATCTTACCATCCGGGCCAAAACTTGGAATAGTCACATCTGCTGCACCCTGTGAGGAAAAAGTATTTTCAGCCAAAAGAGACAGGGTTGAAAACTTTACCAGTATACCGAACAGAAGAAAAAAAGCGAAAGTAAGAAATCTCTTACTTCCAAGAAAAAATGGCTGCACACGAGCCACAGGCAGAAATGAAAAAGGTTTTTTTATCGATTCGATGGAAATTATTTTCCGGGGGAAACAGGCTTTTTAGGTTTTTCTTCAGAATCAGCGGATTCAGCAGGTATGAATTTAAGAACTGTTCCGTTAATACAATATCTTTTATCAGTTGGAGTATCAAAACCTTCACCAGTAAAAACATGGCCAAGGTGACCGTCGCAGACTGCACAAAGAACCTCCGTGCGGGGATAACCCAAATGATAATCTACTGAGGTCTTGACATTTTTGGCTTTCGAAGGGTCATAGAAGGAAGGCCACCCACACTTGGAATCAAATTTTTCATTTGAGCTAAAAAGTTCTGTATCACAGCCTGCACATACATACTTTCCTAAGCCTTGTTTTTTAAAGGTAGAGTAAACCTCCCCAAAAGGTCTCTCTGTTCCGGCTTTGCGTAAAATACGATATTGCTCGGGGGTAAGCTTTTCCTTCCATTTAGTATCATCCATAGTTATTTTCTTCGTATGTTTTTTTGGAAGAATTTCTTCCTGCTTTTTTTGACCTTTCTCTGCTGCAATCGTGTAGCAAGCAAGAATTCCTAATCCGACGGCGAGAAATAGATAAACAAAGGATTTTTTAGAGCGAGATTTCATGCATGTCCTCTATTCAAAGTTAATATAATTTATATTTTAAACTAACCTAACCTTTCTAGCAAACTAGCTTCATTGGTGTAGGCGATGGCAGATTCTTTGGTAATGATGTTATGCTGATAAAGATGAAGAAGATGTTGCTCCATGGTCATCATTCCCTCTTTCGATTGTGTTTCCATGGTAGAATAGACCTGCTGCCAATTCCCGGTCCGAATCAAATTTCCAAGGGCAGGAACATTTTTCAAGACTTCCATCGCAAGAATTCTTCCATTACCATCCGCTCTGGGTACCAATTTTTGACTCAAAACATAAGATAAACTGAAAGATAGCTGAAGGCATAAACTCTTCGTTTGTTCGGAGGGAAACATATCGACTATTCGGCTTAAAGCCCCTTTAGCATCACGTGTGTGCAAGGTGGAAAAAACCAGGTGACCGGTTTCCGCAGCACTCAGGGCAAGAGAAGCTGTCTCCGTATCACGGATTTCCCCAACAAAAATAATATCCGGGTTTTCACGCAAGGCACTGCGGAGTCCACTTGAAAAACTCGGCACATCCTGCCCGACCTGCCTCTGTGAGACCATAGAACTTTCACTTTTAAAAAGAAATTCCACGGGGTCTTCCAGAGTAATAATTCGGGCTTTGCGGTATAAATTGATGTGGTTAATCAGGGAAGAAATCGTGGTTGATTTACCACTTCCGGTCACCCCGGTCACCAGTACCAACCCGCGCTTGAGGGCAGAGATATCCTTCCAAATCTGCTCAGAGGGTAAACCGACTTCCTGAATTGGCGGAATCACCGAAGCTAATACCCGCATAACAAAAGCGAGACCATCCCGGTCCCGAAAGACGTTAAGACGAAAGTTGACCCCCTGCTCTTTCCACTCGAAAGCAGTGTCCACATCCTGTGGATTCTCCTCATCCAGGACTATACTGAGATTTTTTTCACTGAGTAAAATCCCCAGCATATACTTGATTACCTCGTCCGTGACTCCCACGCCTTCTGGCATCGCAGTGAGGTCATCATCAATTCTAAAACTCACGGGCCTTCCGATCTTCACATGCATATCGGAAATTCTCGATAAGTTTCCCTTACGATAGGCTGGATCGATAAAATAATTAAGCATTTGAGCAAAACTCACTAAATTTTGTCCTGCTTGGTAGATTTGTTGATTAATATCGTAACTTTCGGGCATGTCTTTGAAAATGAGCGTTGCTTGCAAATTACTCAAGCACAGATCGTCAATCCTGACCAATCCAAGGGCATATCCAAAACGAAAAATATCGTTGCCATTTCCCTCATGTTTAAGAAAAAAAGACTTCTCTTTCACTATGCATATTCATTTTAAAGGAACTCGAGGATCGATTCCAACTGCCCCCAACGCCTCTGAAGTAAGCGAAAAAGTCGTGTCTGCGCTTCTTGGTGCAAGAGGTAAGGACCTCCGCTCGGAGTCGCAGATTAGGGAATTTGTTACAAAAGTGTTGCCTTTTCACCAGGGATCCACCTTCGGAGGCAATACTCCGTGCGTACGGGTAGACACTGGTTCCAATGATTGGCTCATTTTTGATGGAGGGTCCGGATTGCGGGTTCTGGGTAACGAAATTATGGCGAATGGTCTGTCGAACCAAACATTCCATCTTTTTATGTCCCATTTTCATTATGATCATATTCAGGGCATTCCTTTTTTCACCCCTGCTTACATTCCGGGAAATAAAATAATCGTACATGGAGGTCACGATGAGATGGAAACATTTCTTCGCGAGCAGATGCGAACCCCCTATTTCCCCATCGACTTCAGTACCTTTCAGGCCGAAATCTCCTTCGTTAAACACGCTCCCGGCGACACACTGGAGGTCTGTGATTCGACCATAACTGTTTATAAGCAAAATCACCCGGGCGACTCCTACGGTTATCGGGTTGATCAGGGAGAAAAATCTGTTGTCTACTCCACAGATTCAGAGCATCCCAACATTGCTCACGGAAAAGAGTATGATTACTTGGATTTTATCAAGGGCACCAATCTTTTAATTTTTGATGCTCCATACACCCATTCCGAATCGATTTCAACCCGTGAGCACTGGGGCCATTCAAGCAATGTGATGGGAGTGGAATTAGCGGCACGGGGCGAGGTGGATACCTTGGCCATTTTCCACCATGATCCGGGTGCGAGTGATCAGGACCTCACCGACTTTCATGCTCATACTAAAAAATTCCTTGATCGTTCCAGACTGGCAGTGAGAGAGGCCAAACCAGGAATACCTGGGGCTCCTTCACCAAGAAGTCATCCCTTTGAGGTGATTATGTCTTACGACGGTCTCGTTCTTACAATTTAGTATATGCCGACATCTCCTCCTCATGACGATGAAATCCCCAAGAGATTGGACAAGGAAACGATTAATGAGTTGCCCCTCATTCGATTTCATGGGGCTATCCAAGTAGCGGAGGATTCTAAATCATTCAACCGGTTTGCTGCCCGGCTAAAAAAGCAAAGGGTTCTGGGGTTTGACATTGAGTGTAAACCAAACTTCAAGCGGGGGCCCAACAATCCTCCAGCACTGATTCAACTGGCCACGGCCGACCAGGCTTTCCTTTTTCGCCTTTATCCCGTGATGAAACTTGGACCATTGGTCGATATTTTGGCTGACCCCGAAATCATTAAAACAGGAGTCGCGATCAAGGACGACCTGAAGAACCTCAACAAAATCGAAGAATTCGAAGCGGCTGGCTTTGAAGACTTAGCCACTCTGGCTAAGTCCCTGAAAATTGAACAGACTGGGCTTCGAAACCTAACTGCGATTTTCTTTAAGCAGCGCCTTTCCAAATCCGCTCAACTGTCCAACTGGCAAAAGCGCCCCCTCTCTCCTTCCCAAATCCAATATGCGGCAACGGATGCCTGGATCAGCCGTGAACTCTACCTGATTATGAAGGCGAGACTAAAAAGGTTGGATTAACTACTCCCTCTAAGAGCTTAACCTCCACCCTCGCTTCTTCAGCATATCCAGGAGCACAGCGGCCAAAAGGACGAGACCGAGTACCACTTTTTGCGTGTAGCTCTGGACGCCGGTCAGGTTCATTCCGTTCTGAATCACTGCAATGATAAACGCCCCAATCAAGGTACCAAAGACTTTCCCCCTCCCCCCTGACAAAGAGGT
This sequence comes from Opitutia bacterium, assembly GCA_002689665.1. GTDB lineage: Bacteria > Verrucomicrobiota > Verrucomicrobiia > Opitutales > Seribacteraceae > Seribacter. The sequence continues at coordinate 13,278 of NZEN01000029.1, forward strand.
TCCTCCCACCACGACCGCTGCGATCACATACAACTCATACATCAGGCCATATTTGGGATCTCCGCTCCTGAACTGGGAGGCCATCACCACCCCGCCCAGTCCCGCCAACACACCTGAGCAGGCATAGACCCATAGCAGCACTTTTTTAACCGGCACACCGGAAAGTCTCGCCGCCTCCGCATTTCCTCCCACTGCATAGACATAGCGTCCCGCCGTGGTTCGACTCATCAGGAAATGGGCAGCCAAATAAAGTAATATCATCAGCACCACCGCATTTGGAATCCCCAAAAAGGAATCCCCTCGCCCCAGCCAATCAAAGGAATCCGGTATCTGATAAATGGAAAGACCTCCGGAAATCATATAGGCCAATCCACTCGCCACCATCATCATTCCCAGACTTGCCACAAAAGAAGGAACCCCAAAGTAGGCAATCATCGAACCGGAAAACGCACCCAGTACTCCACATGCACCAATCGCAAGCATACACCCCCAAATCATTCCAAGGACAGTCGCATCGGGGCCGCCCATCCATTCCCGAACGACCCAACAGCAAATGACTGCGGAAAATGCAATCAGACTGCCAACGGACAGATCAATTCCGGCGGTAATGATCACCAGCGTCATACCTATTGCAATAATGGCAATCACAGCAATTTGATTGGCAACATTCAGGAGGTTCGAGCTCTTCAAGAAGTTGGGCCAACCATAGCTCTCCGGACTAACCACTTTGATTTGGCTCAGCCCCGGAATGCTTTTTTTCAAATTCGCCACCAAAGGTAAATCTGCGAAGGACTGCTCACAGGCCAACAAGGCTACACTTAGCTTCTTGTCATCTGCCTCTCGCAAAGCTTTCCCCAGGTCAATGGGTGTACCCGCAATTGCCGCCTCCACTTTCCACCCACCCTCAGTCAAGTGCTCGTCCAATTGAGAGACAAACACTCGACCCTCCTCACTATTTTTACCGGCGATAATAACCAAGCCCGGTTCCTCAAATTGGTACTGAATTTGACCAAGTAAACGATCGGCTGCGTCTTGTCCTACTGGTTGCTGGTTTTCGTATGTGATTAAACTAAAGAACACGCAAAGGGCTACCAAAACCCCGAGCATTCCATAATCTGAGGATAATAATTTCTTAAGAATTTTCATTTTCGCTTTCCTTGTCATCAACAATCCCAATCGCCATCGCCATCAGTTTCTCCTGCGTAATATCTGGTCCATTGGTTACTTCACCCATAAATTCTCCTTCCTTCAGCACCATGATTCGGTCACTCATGCCCAGCACCTCAGGGAGTTCCGAACTGATCATAATTATGCCCTTCCCTTGCTTGGCTAATCGGTTCATCCATTGATAAATTTCAAATTTCGCCCCCACATCGATGCCTCGGGTGGGTTCATCGAAGATCAGGATTTCCGCATTTTTTTCCAACCATTTGGCCAAAACCACTTTTTGCTGATTCCCTCCGGATAACTTTTCTGCCAACTGATCCGGTTCCGAAATCTTAATCGAGATACTTTCCACATAATGATCAAAGCGATTCAATTCCTCGTTTCGATCGATCAGTCCATTTGTTGACAATGCCCCCAGATTGGGAAGACCAAAATTCTCTTTGACCGAGAGGCCAAGGACCAGGCCTTGTTCTTTTCGATCCTCTGTGAGTAGACAAATTCCCGCGTTAATTGCGTCTCGGGGACTTTGAATATCCAGCTCCTTCCCGTCCAATTCTACGATCCCCCCGTCGCGGACATCCGCTCCAAATAACAGACGTACGGTCTCTGTCCTCCCTGCCCCCACCAATCCAGTAAGTGCGAGAATTTCGCCCGCTCTCACTTCCAAGGAAATACCCTTCACCTTATTTCCTTTTTTAAGATTGCGAGCACGCAGCCTTATGTCTCCTACTTTTCTATCATCCGTTGGGAATTCTGAATCCATCGCACGGCCAACCATTAACTCAATAATCCTATTGCGTTTCATTTCATCCCGTAGCAACTCCCCTACCCGTGCACCATCCCTCAGCACCACCGCTCGGTCTGCCAATCTCTCCACCTCCTCCAAACGATGACTGACATACACGATGCCAAGCCCCTGTGCTTTCAAATCATCCACTAATTCGTAGAGCCTTTCCACCTCCTTGTTAGTCAAGGCCGCACTTGGCTCATCCATGATTAATATCCGGGCCTTACGGACCAATGCTTTTGCAATCTCCACCATCTGTTTCTCAGCCACGGTCAGTTCATCGCAGCGTGTATTCGGATCAATCNTGGAACCTATTCGATTTAGAATTTNANGGGCTTTTGCTATTTCATCTCTACGCCTTACCCATCCGTAATTATTCGGTTCTATTCCGAGAAACATATTTTCGCCTGCACTNAAGCCCGGCACCAAATTAAATTCCTGATAAATGATCGCAATTCCCGCATCCAGTGAATCAGTTGGATGATTAAAAACGACCTCTTCCCCATCCAATTCAATTCGACCACTGTCCGGGGATTGAGCACCTCCCAAAATCTTGATCAAGGTACTTTTCCCGGCACCATTCTCTCCCAGCAAGGCTACACATTCTCCCGGAGAAAGCTCAAAGTCCACCGACTTTAGGGCATGCACCCCAGGGAAGAGCTTCTCGATGGACCGAAGGGTAAGAAAAGGCTCCATTCGTTTCTTAGGGGAGACTTTTACTCCAATACCTTTTTTCTTATCTCCAGAGCCGACTCCACGCAGATTTTACCAATTTCCTCAAACCTCTGCTCGGGCATCCGAAAAGCGGGCCCAATCGTGGTGATTGCACCCACCGGATATTCATAATCGTCCAAAATCACCGCAGATACACAATGAATACCCTCCAGACCTTCCGCCAAATCGACTCCATACCCAGACTCCAGTGTCCTCTTGAGATCCTTTTTGAGCGATGGCATCGTGGCAAGCGTTCTGGGAGTAAATTTCTTAAGAGTTACTTCCTTGAAATAGTCATCTAATTCTTCCTCCGGTAATTTCGCCAGAATCGATTTTCCGGGAGCACAGGAATAGCAGGGTACCCGCATGCCCACTTTACCGGACACCTTGATCGGTTGGTCGGACACACATTGCTCAAGGATTAGACATTTCCCCTCAGACATCACGGCCAACTGGGTCGTCTCACCGGTCTTGTCCCTCAAATTTCTGAGAGCATCCCATGCACACAGAGTGAGACTTTTGTCATTCACCTGTGGTCGGGTCAGATCTGCCACCCGGTTGGTCAGGACAAATCGTCGATCATCCTCCCTCCGGTAAAGCCACCCCCGTTTATTCATCGTTTCGGTTATTCGGCCCACAGTATTAACCGGAAGAGATAAAGCCCNNGCGATTTCACTGGCAGATTGCCCTTTCCGGAAACGNCCAAGGTATTCCAAAATCGCCAAAGTCCTTTCCGTACTGCGGGAAGACGCACTTTCACTTACGGTGATTGCTTGTGTTGTCATCAAATTAACTTCAGCTTATTGAAGGGATGCATCCTGCAAACCGTCTTCCTGTCTGTACAATTCAGTGGGAATTAATACCTCAGCGGGCACCTCTTCTCCGTTGAAATAAGATAATATGAGCTCGACCGTTTTGGTGCCTATTTTATCAGGAAACTGGACCGGGTCGGCATAAATCTTACCCTCTTTAATTGCCTGCTTTCCTTCCGGTTGCCCGTCAAAAGCCACAATTTTCACTTGATCCTGCTTCCCTGCCTTTTCCAGGGCAGCTCTCGCTCCGAGAGCCGACGGATCATTGATCGCAAAAATACCGGTCAAATCTGGGTGTGCCTGCAAAGTATCTTCGGTCACCTTGTACCCCTCATCCCGAACNCCCCCGCCATCCAGTTCGGAAACCACCAAAATTTTACCGGTTTCCTTGCCTTGGTTGTGAGCGTTTATCACTTCCTTAAATCCCTGCACCCGCAACTGGCAGGAATTCGCCTGTGGAAAATGAACAACCAGAACTTTTCCGCCCTTTTCTCCCAAAGCTTCGATCATCGCCTCGCCGGCCAGCTTTCCTCCCTGCAGGTTGTCAGACCCCACATGACTGACCACTTCCGCCCCCTCGGCTACACACTTCAAATCACAGGTAAAAACGGGTACGCCCGCTTCATTGGCTTTTTTTATGGCGGCACCCGTGGAGATCCGGTCACATGGATTGAGCACGATGGCCGCGACTCCTTTGGTCAGAAAATCATCAATTTGATTAGCCTGCTTCTGCACATTGCGGTCGCCGTCCACGATGATCACATCATAGCCATGCTTGGCCACTTCGCTCTTAATATTTTCAGCAATTACCGAGAAAAAAGGATTACCCAGGGTCAAAACCGAGACACCAATCGTCCCATTACTCTTGGATTCCTGGTCGTTCGAAGTGGAAACATTTTCGCCCTCTCCACAACTGGTAATAAGCATACTACCAAGAATAAGTGTTGTATTAATAAAAAGATAGAGACGTCGTTTCATTACTTATATAGGATTATAATTGATTTCTAGATTTGGAACATTACCCATTATTGGAAAACATGAAAGAATTAAACTTCAAGCAAGAACTTACCGCTGCCTTTGGACAACCCATCGCTGAAAACCCCACGCAGGTCATGATCGAGGCCGCTTACCGCCATCATAACTTGGACTGGCGCTACCTCACCATCGAAGTCGGTCCAAATGATTTGGAGGCCGCCGTTCAGGGAGCCAAAGTCATGGGCTTCCAGGGTTTCAATTGTACCATCCCGCATAAGGTAAAAGTTATTCAGTACTTGGATGGGCTCGGACAGTCCGCCGCCCTCATGGGTGCCGTCAATTGTGTGGTCCGCCGCGATGGACAATGGATTGGGGAAAACACCGACGGAAAAGGCTTTGTCTCTTCTCTGGGTGAACTTACCGATCCCAACAGAAAAAAAGTGGTGATCTTTGGTGCCGGCGGTGCCGCCCGTGCAATCAGCGTGGAAGTGGCTTTGGCCGGAGCTAGTCATATTACCATCGTCAACCGTTCGGTCGAGCGGGGAGATGAGTTAACCAAACTTCTGCAGGACAATCTCCCCTGTTACGCCGACTTTGCTCCCTGGGAGGGTACATACTCCATCCCCGAAGAAACCGATGTCGTGATTAATGCCACTTCTATTGGTCTGTTTCCGGATGTTGATGCCCGGCTCGATTTTGATCTCAACACCCTGACCTCCGAGATGGTGGTGGCCGATGTGATCCCCAATCCACCCGCCACGAATCTGGTGCGGGATGCCAGAGAAAAAGGCTGTAAAGTCATTGACGGGCTGGGCATGCTGGTCAATCAGGGAGTTATCGGAATTAAGCACTGGACAGGCATTGATCCGGATCCATCTGTCATGCGTGCTGCCCTGGAAGAAGTGTTTGGAAAATCTGCGTAATACAATCATATGAAAATTCCTGCTCTCTTCTCACTCATCTTCTTTTGTTTATCCTGTTCCATGGATGAAAGCATCGAGGTTTCCAACCAGGGAACCGTCTCTATTGGAAATCCATCTGAAAGCATCCTGACCAGTTCGTCCAGTCATGCAGGCAAGCAATTCAGCTCCCCATGGACCGTCACCCGGAAAACCCTTAGCGGGGGAAAACAGGAAGGAGTTGAACTTCTCACCCTGGATAATGGACGCCTCAAAATTCGAATCATTCCCACCCGTGGGATGGGTATTCTCGATGTTACTATGGACGGCATTCGTTTGGGCTGGGATTCCCCGGTCAAGGAAGTGGTACACCCATCCCATATTGACTTGAAAAGCCGTGGTGGTCTGGGCTGGCTCGAAGGTTTCAACGAGTGGATGGTGCGTTGTGGCCTGGAATTTGCCGGCCATCCGGGTACCGATCAATTCCTGAACAACACGGGAGATCCTTCCACCCTCGACCTCACCCTGCATGGAAAAATTCAGAATATCCCCGCTTCTAATTACGAAGTTTTGGTAGACCCTGAACCTCCCCATCGAATCCGTGTTCGTGGAACCGTTTACGAAAGCTTCTTTTACGGGCCAAAGCTCAAACTGGTCACCGAAGTTTCCACGACTCCCGGTTCCGATACTTTTCGCATATCTGATCTGATTACCAACGAAGGATCATCCCCTCAGGAATTTCAGTTAATCTACCATGGTAATTATGGATCCTCCATTTTGGAGAAAGGGGCCATGGTCTACGCTCCCGCCTCCTCCATTACCCCCATGAATGATAATGCCGCCCGCTCCCTCGATTCATGGAACACTTATCTCGGCCCTACCAACAACTATATCGAACAGGTCTATTTGCTCGAACCATTAGGCGACGGTAATTCTTCCGCGATGGCCCTTTTGGTAAATCAGGATGCAGATCTGGGAACTTCCGTTCGCTGGAATGTTTCGGATCTCCCCTACCTCACCATTTGGAAAAACACCGCTTCTAAAGAGGACGGATATGTTACGGGCATTGAACCTGCCACCGGATATCCATTTAATCGCAGGATCGAGCGGAAATATGGTCGTGTTCCTAAATTGGCAGCCGGAGAAAGTCGATCCTTCACCCTTGATTTCGGAATCCATATCGGAAACGATCAGGTGGGCGAACTAATCAATGAAGCCACCGACCGTCAAAGCATCAGTCCTCTCCAAGTCATCTCGGAACCACCCGTAACCGAATAATCTTCATGAAACCATTACTACCCTTACTACCTTTTGTTCTCTGCCACGCTCTTTTTTCAGCCGACTGGCCTAATTGGTTGGGTCCCTCTTATGATGGTGTCTCGACAGAATCAGACTTCGGAAACGAACTCGATAACCTGCAGTGGAAATCCAAAGTCGGAGTAGGTTTCTCCTCCATGGTGGTGGCCGATGGTCGTCTCTTCACGATGGGGCATGACGGACAGAAACGCGGAGGTAAGGAAACCGTTTACTGCCTGAATGCAAAGACCGGAAAACCAATCTGGACTGATTCGTATGAAGCCCCTTTGGTCGATTATTTACATGAAGGTGGACCTTGTGCCACTCCCACGGTGGATGGAAAAATAGTCTTTACGATCAGCAAACATGGTCTCCTTCATGCCTATCAAACCAGCTCAGGGAAAAAAATATGGTCCAAGGATATGATGGCAGTTTCAGGTATGCGAAAAGTTCCCGCCTGGGGCTTTGCCGGCTCTCCCTATGTCATGGGAAATCTTTTGCTTATCGAAGCAGGGGCCACTTATGCTCTCAATAAAAATTCGGGTAAAATCATCTGGAAAAGCCAGGATTACCGTCCCGCCTATGGCTCGCCCATTTCTTTTAAAAGTGGAAAAGATACCCATATTGCCGTCATCAAAACCGACGGCTTGGTCATCCTCGACGGAAGTAATGGCAAGACGCTCGCCTTCGAAAAATGGGAGACCAGTTACAGTACCAATGCTTCCACCCCCATCATTCGGGGAGACAAAATTTTCATCTCCACCGGCTATCGTCGGGGCTGTGCTCTCTTTCAATGGAATGGAAAATCCCTAAGCAAGATTTACGAAAACAAAAACCTATCCACCCATATGAACCATGCAATACTCGTGGATGATTATCTCTATGGTTTTGATGGCAATGTCCATATGGCGGGCCCCAAGGATTTTGCCTGCATTCAATTCTCCACTGGCAAAGAACAGTGGCGAGTAAGCGACCGCGGTCTGCAGGTCGGATCCTTGCTCGTTGCAAGTGATCGCATGCTCCTGCTAGGTCAGCGAGGAGAAGGAGTGATCGCACGGGTAAACCCAAAGAAATTTGAGGTCCTCAACCGCGAACAAATAATCGGTGGAAAAACTTGGACCATGCCTATTTTGGCAAACGGCCATTTTTATGCCAGAAATGCCCGCGGAGATTTAATCTGCATTCAGCTTTAGAAGTAAAAGGAGCTTCGAGTTATTATGATTTTACATTAGACAATATGTTAAAATGTTGTAGTTTTATTAATTAAAGCTCCATTTCCTGTGAAAGCACTAATCCAAAAGACATCCTTTCTAATAATATTTTTTGGGGTATACATTAGCTTAAAAAGTCAGACCTACACATTCACCAATGCAGGAGCGGAAGGACGTGAAGGCCCAACTCAGTCAGATATCAACTCCAGCTATCTCGGTACGAATCTCGATGGCAAA
>NZEN01000030.1 GCA_002689665.1 Opitutia bacterium
TTTCCTTTCGGGTAATAACCTCCCTCAGTGGACTGATCTTTTCAATGGTCATGACTTATCGGGTTGGGTGGATGTAAATACTTCCCCAGAGACATGGTGGGTAGAGGATGGCTTGTTGAAATGTTCAGGAAAGCCCATCGGAGTGATGAGGAGCGAAAAGCAATATGAAAACTTTCTTCTCCATGTTGAATGGCGTCACATGGAAGCGGGTGGGAATTCTGGGATTTTTGCATGGAGTGATGCAATACCCTTCGGTAACCGATTACCCAAAGGATTAGAGATTCAAATGCTTGAGCTCGAATGGGTAAAACTTAGGACCAAAAAAGGTAAACCAGCTCCACCCATCGCTTATGTGCACGGCGAACTTTTTGGTGCCGGTGGAATGAAAGCAATACCGGATAACCCTCGCGGCAATCGAAGCAAGTCATTGGAAAATCGTTGCAAGGGCAGGGGGCAATGGAACACTTATGATGTTGTCTGCGTGGATGGAGTGGTCAAACTTTCAGTCAATGGAAAGTTTGTTAATGGAATACGCAATTCGCAGTATAAAAAAGGCTATCTTTGTCTGGAATCAGAGGGTGCTGAAATACACTTTAGAAATCTAAAGATTATGGAATTACCCGCTGGCGTAATTTCACCTGANGAAATTGCNCCAATTGCGAAATAATTTTTTAAACATAGAATTTGTTATCACTTTTTTATTAATTATTAAAAATTTACTGATTTAGACTTTTAAATCCATTTGAAAGGCTTAGGCTATAATTATCTACCTTATGAATCTTCGAACGATCCAATTTTTTATCCTATTTTCTGTGTTTTCATTTACCTCTTACGGAATTATTGATTTTGATGAAGATGTTTTTCCACTTCTTCAGGACTACTGCATCGATTGTCATGGCCCAGACAAGCAGAAATCTAGTTTTCGGGTAGATCGCAGGGCTTATCTTCTAAAAGGTGGGGACTCTGGCATGTCAGCAATAATTCCCGGCAAACCGGATAAAAGTTATATGCTCGAAGTTCTGAGGAGTGACGACCCGGAAATTAGCATGCCCCCCAAAGGAGGTCCTCTTTTTGAAGACGAAATAGAAATCCTNGAGACATGGATTGCGGAGGGAGCAAACTGGCCTGGACAAATGAATGACAAGATTGAGGAAGGTACGAATCACTGGGCATTCCTTGCGGTTNAACGTCCTGATATTCCTCTNGCAGAAACTAACCCGGTTGATTCTTTTTTGAATGATCGGTTGGTCAAAGAAGAAATTCCCGCAAATAAGATGGCTGAGCCATTATCTCTGATCCGACGTGCCTCGATTGTGCTGACAGGTCTTCCTCCCAAACCGGACCGTGTGAAAAAATTCCTTTTGGATTACAAAACAGATCCCCAGAATACCTATAATGCATTGGTGGATGAACTACTGTCTTCTCCTCATTTCGGCGAGCGGTGGGCTCAACATTGGCTTGATGTGATTAGGTGGGCAGAGACCAATGGTTCTGAATCTAATCTCTATCGAAAATTGGCATGGACTTATCGGGACTATGTGATTCGGAGTTTTAATCAGGATGTTCCTTACGACCAGTTTGTTCGCGAGCAGATTGCAGGGGATGGGCTTGGTGTTGGAGAAGCTTTGGGNTTTTTAGTCGCAGGTCCTCATGTGCCTGCTGCAACTGTAGGTCAGGAACCATCTGCGAAGCGACAGGCACGGGCAGACCGAATGGATGAAATTATGCAAACAGTGGGAGCATCGATGATGGGGGTCACCATGAGTTGTGCCCGATGTCATAATCATAAGTTTGATCCGATTTCGATTCAGGACTANTACTCCATGACGGCCGTTTTTCAAGATATTGAATTTGGCAGCCGCTTTCCAGAGTTTGATCAAGCCCATCCTCGAAAAAAGAAGGCCGAAGAATTATGGAGGCAAATTGCCAAGAACAGATCTATAATCCGCTCCAAGACGGATGTCTGGGAAGAGGACTGGGGAGGGTACAAGGAAGTTCACTGGAAGCCGATTGAGGCGAGTGCTCTTCGTTTAAATTTTTGGTCNGGCTATGTGGGGTTGGACGAAGTTCAAGTATTTGGAAAACCATCTGAGAATGTNAANTTGGCNCTCAANTCCAATGGCACCCGTGTTCATACTGATACAGATTTCAATCAGCAGGGAGGCCGGTTTCCGATNGAAAGAGTGATTGATGGAAAGTTNGGTACCCAAAGATGGCAGGCGAGTTTTAACAAAGNAAAGAAACAAAACCCATGGCTCGAGNTAACATTTGCCAAACCCATCNTGGTTGGAAGGCTGCGATTAAGTACAAACCGTGAATATTATTTGGAGACTGATTATCTNGAACAGAAAAATAAATTTAATTTCAATGAATTTTTAGTAAATGTTAAAAAGCCTGACGGTACCTGGCAGCAGGTTGCTTCGATTAACGAGTTTCGGAAACTGGCGAAGAGGGAAAAACAGCTCTCAGATTCCGTGCAGGAGATCAATCATCTAACCTATCGTCTATCCGAGGAGGGACCCCGGCCAAGTTTTGTCGGGAGTTTCGTTGAGCCCAAATTNACCTANGTGTTGCATCGGGGNAGCCCAGAAAATCCACGTGATATGGTTGTACCCGGAGCCCCCAAAATCCTGCAGGGAGAGTTAGGCATCGACTCAAAAGAGAGCGGTCGGGCTCGACGATCACGGTTTGCGGAGTGGGTGGTCGGTCAAGAAAATCCGCTAACTGCTCGAGTTATGGCAAANCGGATTTGGCAGCACATTTTTGGTGCAGGTATCGTGACCACCGGAAGTGATTTTGGAAGGGCGGGAGCTAAGCCAAGTCATCCTCAATTACTTGATTGGTTGGCATCCGAATTTTCCAATCCCTCTAGACCCGAAGGTACCCCATGGTCGATGAAAGAACTGATTCGTTTATTGGTCACTTCAGATGCTTTTAAAAGATCAAGTGAACCGTCTATTGATGGTATGGAGAAAGATGCGTCTTCTGCTTTGCTCTGGCGTTTCCCTCCAAGAAGAGTCGAAGCTGAGGTGATCCGCGATGGAATTCTGCTCGCTTCAGGGAAGTTAAACCCAGCAATGGGTGGACGGAGCTATCGTATCCATAATGTGAAAAAAACCTATGCTCAATGGGAAGTGGTTAATAATTTTGGCCCCGAGACATGGCGACGAATGATTTATCAGGAACGAATGAGACGGGTTGATGATCGTATATTTACCGCCTTTGATTTTCCCGACTGTGGGCAAGTTAGAGATAAAAGACCCGTATCCACGACCCCACTACAGGCACTTAATTTGATGAACAGTGAATTTGTTGTGGACCAGTCGAAGCATCTTGCATCACGAGCGAAAGAAGAAAGCCAAGGGAAAATGAAAGATGCAGTCATCCGTTGTTTTGAATTACTTTTTGGTCGTCATCCAGATCCATCCGAACTTTCTCTTGCGGTGAGTGTGGCAGAGGATAGTGGGTTGGAAATTGTTTGCCGATCCCTCATCAATTCCAACGAATTTGCTTTCTTACCCTAATTTATAAACCACATTTTAATGAGCTCAGAAGAACACATTTCGCCAATCGGTCATTCACTTTTGAACCGTCGTTCCTTTATGAAAAATTCAGGGTTTTCGCTTGGTGCCCTTGGACTTGCCCAGCTTTTATCGAAAGACGGTTTACTTGCAGCCTCCGACCCTACCAGTTTTACAGGTAAATCTCCCATCCGACCGAAGATAGACCCAGATAATCCGTATGCCTCCCGAGACGCACATTTTAATCCTCCGGCAAAACAAGTATTGGTGATTTTCTGCCCGGGAGCAGTCAGTCATGTAGACACTTTCGACTATAAACCTGATCTTACCAAATATCATGGGCAAAAACCTCCGGGCATCCCAGCTGTTACCTTTGAGGGACCATCCGGAAATATTGCTAAACCCTTCTGGGACTTTAAGCCCAGAGGAAAGTCCGGAAAAATGGTGTCAGATCTGGTTCCGCGTTTGGGCGAAATGGCAGATGACTTTTGTTTTCTTCATGCGCTCCATACCCAGACGAGTGCACATCCTCAGGGTGAAAATTTTTTGAATACCGGATTTACCATGGAAGGGTTTCCCTCTTTTGGTGCCTGGGTTACCTATGCCTTGGGTTCCGAAAATGAGGAACTACCTGCTTTTGTTGCGATTAATGATCCCCGAGGTCTTGCACGCTCCGGGAAAAATAATTTCGGAAATGGATTTCTACCTGCCGCTTTTCAAGGAACGGATTTTAGTGCCAAAAGTCCTCCAGCGAATTTACAGCGTCCAAGTTCTTATTCAGCAGCGGATGATAAGTCCACGATCAATTTGTTAGCTCAACTGAATGGAAAACATTTGGAACGCTATCCGGGCGACGCTAATTTGGCGGCCCGTATTGCCAGCTATGAACTGGCCGGCAAAATGCAAACTTCGATACCGGATGTTATGGATATTTCCAATGAGCCGAAATCCATAAAAAAACTCTACGGCATTGAAACAGGCACAGATCTGAAAAAAGAGTATGCCAAGAATTGTATTCTTGCTCGCCGCCTCATTGAGAAAGGAGTTCGCGTTGTTCAGTTGTTTAACGGTAGCGATCCATCCGGAGGAAATGGAATCACGAATTGGGATTCTCATAGTAATATTGATAAAACCCATGCCATGCAGGCAGAGATCATGGATCAACCAACTGCCGGACTTATTCAGGATCTGAAGAATCGGGGTTTATTGGATGATACTTTGGTTGTCTGGTGCACTGAATTTGGAAGGATGCCCTTTTTGCAGGGGAATGGAACGGGCCGGGATCATAACCCTGACGCGTTTACCTGTTTTCTCGCCGGAGCCGGGGTGAAGAAAGGATATAGCTACGGAGAAAGTGATAATTTCGGATTTAAAAGTGTTTCCGGTAAATCAACGGTTTATGATTTTAATGCTACGATTTTACACTTGATGGGATTAGATCATGAACGATTAAGCTTTTACCATAATGGCTTGGAGCGAAGACTTACTAATGTTCATGGTCATGTAATTAACCAGGTGCTTGCATAGGCTTCTTTAAACAGTAGCCGAGCAAAGATTGTTGGTAGCTTTGCCTACGCTCAAGTAGGGAATTTTTAATTTATTGCTTATTGTTTTCCAAAAAGTAAAAGTTGATCAATCACACTTACATTTTAGCAGTTATGGTTAAGGAAATTACTTACGAATCAGTTATTGATTCATTGAAGGAAAAACTACCAAGTTTGCCTCAAATTCTTGAAGAACTTGTAAACAAACTCTCTGATCCTAACTCCAATTTGGATAACATTGAGGATTTAGTTGAAATCGACCAAGCAATTACTACTGAAATTCTAAAAGTCGCCAATAAAATAGAATTTACAGAGCCTCATGAAGATAGGATCGTTACTATCCACGATGCCTTGCATAAGATAGGTTTCGAGAACGCCAAAAGAATTTCCTTAAATGTTTCCGTATTGAAACTAATGAGGATTACTAAATTCCCACGTAATTTTTGTTCTGAGCAGCTTTGGCAACATAGTTTGGGTGTAGCTGTTGCAAGTTCTGAATTAGCCGAATTCTCAAACTATGAAAACCCCGATCAAGCTTACACTTGTGGATTGATTCATGACATTGGTAAACTTGTTAAAATAAAGTACAGTCATATCTCATTTGCTAAGGAAATTGCTTCTGCTCACCGCAAAAACTTAGATTTATGTGATGTTGAAAAACGAAGAAATCTGCTTCGTCACGATTACATGGGTTATTTAATGATGAAATTCTGGCGAATGCCTGGGGACTTGTCATTAACCGTAAAATGGCACCATACGGAAAATAGAGAAGATCGAGATGATGTTGATTCACCTGAACTTCATAAACTTATTGATATTGTTTTTTTAGCAAATGTGATCATCAATAAATTAAAAATCGGTTACAGTGGACATACGGTCATTAAAGAATTGTCATCAAAATTTCTAAGGTCTTTTAATTTGGACGAAGAAAATCTCGCTCAACTTGAATCAAATATTCGCGAGAAATACGAGCAAAGCTGCCCATCTCTTTTACTCTTAGAAAACGATTAGTTCAAAATTTGGAATGCCCAAGTCTGATCGAAAGATATCTTATCTAGTATCCTGTATTTTTTATGTGGCTCTATCACTGAGTTTAAATGCAAATCACCCTCATGTATTATTTATTGCTATTGATGATCTAAGACCGGAATTGGGTTGTTATGGTTCGAAAATTGTTAAGTCTCCAAATATAGACCGGTTAGCGAAAGAGGGGAGGCGATTTGACCGGGCATACTGCCAACAGTCAATTTGCAGTCCATCGCGGGCAAGTCTTATGACAGGTTCAAGACCCGACCAAATTGGAATCATTGAAAATCGGGCATATTTTCGGGAAGTAAATCCTGAAATTGTAACCTTACCTCAGCACTTTATCCGAAATGGATATGAGGCAGTTTATTGTGGAAAAATCTATCATGGACGAATGACAGATGATAAATATTCATGGAGCCGAAAATCAGCTTGGAATCTGCTATCAAGAAAAACAAGACCCAAGCCCTATGGACTAAAATCAAATTTGGACCTTCTTCAAAGAAACCGTGTCACGATGATTAAGAAATATGGTGAGGCGGGGTCGAGGGGATTGGCCCATGGCCCGGCGTATGAAAGTGCGGATGTTCCGGATGATTATTTTGTAGATGGATTTAGCACTCAACTCGCTATTGCGACCCTGCAAGATCATCTGAAAAAGAAACCGAACCAACCTCTTTTTCTTGCTCTTGGTTTCACCAAACCACATCTCAATTTTGTAGCCCCCAAAAACTACTGGGATTTGTATGACCGGGAAGAAATCAAAACCGCAACTCAAGTAAATGAGCCTAAAGGTGGAGCGTCCACAGGCTTGCATGCATCTTTTGAATTGAGAACCCGTCATGGAATTCCAAAATCGGGTCCGATTGGAGAGGAACTGGCGAAGACTTTGCTTCATGGATACTATGCTTGCGTAAGTTATGTGGATGCACAGATCGGCTTGATGCTGGATGCGTTGGAAGAAGAAGGCGTCCTAGATAATACAATAATTGTCGTTTGGGGTGATCATGGATGGCACTTGGGAGAAATGGGAGTTTGGGGGAAAGCAACCAATTATGAAATCGCAACTCGAGTTCCCCTGATATTTTGGACGCCCAAGATGAAAGACAGAGGAAAGGGGAGTAATGCACTGGTTGAGCTGGTTGATCTTTATCCAACTCTTTGTGAACTTGCAGGCTTGGCCAAACCAAAGCATTTGGCTGGGATAAGTCTGGTGCAACAGCTGGATAACCCAACTGCAAAAGGTAAGAATTTTGCGGTTAGTCAATTTCCCAATCCCGCACTGCGGGAATGGGCGGCCAATCCATTGTCTGCGGGAATGCGGGAAACCTTTTTTGGACCCTTAATCAAGGAGGTAGAGGATAAGATTAAAGAACAACAGGGTATGCGTTGGGATCGTGAACTTTTCGAGAATCATTTGATGGGGTATTCCCTGCGAACGGATCGTTATCGATTAGTAGCATGGCTGGACTATCGGAATGTGGACGCTGAGCCTTTATATCTTGAACTGTATGACCATCGAAAAGATTTGAAGGAAACAAAAAATATCGCCAAAGAATTTCCAAACAAGGCCAAGGAATTACTGAACAAATTAAGGGCCAGCGGAATTGGAAAAAGGGAATGAAAATTATTTTTCTTCTTTTTCTGGCTTACTTATTTTCTGATGGAGAAGAGCGGCCTAATATCGTGCTTATCCTGGCTGATGATATGGGTTACTCGGATTTGGGATGTTACGGGGGCGAGATTCAAACCCCAAACTTGGACCGTCTGGCAGAAAATGGAATAAGGTATACTCAAGCATACAACACATCCAAATGTTGGACCACCCGGATCAGTCTGCTTACCGGATTGTATCACCATCGAAGTAATAGGGATTTTGATAATACTGCATTAATTGGAGAAATCCTCAGACCAGCGGGGTACCGAACCTGGTGGTCTGGTAAGCACCATGCTAATTTTAATCCCTACGATCGTG
This sequence comes from Opitutia bacterium, assembly GCA_002689665.1. Classification (GTDB taxonomy): domain Bacteria; phylum Verrucomicrobiota; class Verrucomicrobiia; order Opitutales; family Seribacteraceae; genus Seribacter. Next base: position 8,067 of record NZEN01000030.1, read on the forward strand.
GCTTCGATCATTTTTCCGGATTTCTTGGGGGTGCGATTAATTTTTGGAATCCAGGAGACCAAGCAAGACCAGGGGAAGACCAACCTGGTTGGCGAGCGGTTTATTCGTGGGCATTTGATGATAAAGTGGTGAAACCTTACATTCCGGGTGAAGAATTCTTTGCCACGGATACTTTCACAGATTGGAGTCTCGGTTGGCTGGATGAAAAGAAAGATTCAGCAAAACCATTCTTTTTGTTTCTCTCGTACAATGCACCCCACTGGCCCCTTCATGCTCACCCGGAGGATATTTCAAAGTATGATGGAATTTACGATGAAGGGTATGAAGAGATTCGAAAGGCAAGATATGAAAGACAACTAGAATTGGGGTTGTTTGAAGAGAAGACAGCTCGATTGAGTGAGCCTGATCATGAACTTTGGAATAGTTTATCAAAAAAGCAAAGAAATGAGGAAGCCCTTCGAATGGAAATCCATGCGGCGATGGTCGATCGTATGGATCAAAATATTGGACGACTCATTCGAAGATTAAAAGAAACGGACAAGTTCGAAAATACCCTGATTCTTTTTCTGGTGGATAATGGAGCAAGTCATGAAAGACCGAAAAAGGGTCAGAAAAATCCGGAAGCAGAGTGGGGTGCAGTTGGTTCGTTTGAGGCAATTGGTCAGTCATGGGCTAATGCAATCAACAGTCCTTTCAGGAAATGGAAGGTTCAAGGTATGGAAGGTGGTATCTGTACTCCTCTGATTGCTCATTGGCCCAACGGAATCAAATTATCTAAAAATTCAATCTCAAGGGAACCATGTCATTTGATTGATTTTGTTCCTACTTTTATAGAGTTGGCAGGCAATAAAGTTTTTTATTCAAAAGACCTTCCGAAAATAGATGGGGTCAGTTTAGTTCCCACATTTCTAGGAAATAGATTAAAGAGAAAGGAATCTTTGTTTTTCCAATACGGCTCATGGCAAGTGCTTCGTGATAAGGAATGGAAACTGGTTCAGCGAAAAAAAGAGCCCTGGCAACTTTATGATTTGAGTAAGGACCGAACAGAGACTAAGGACCTGGCTTCGGAATCACCGGAAAGAGTAAAGCTGATGGAAAGAAAGTGGACGGAGATGGCGAACGGAATAGGTGCAGTCGTTTATCGGTGAACTTAGCACATAGCAATTACCTGTCTTTTCTAGTAATTAATGTTCTTTGTGCGTTTACTTTTGTGGGTAAAAGGAATTAAACCCGATGGTACATATTAAGTCTTAAAAAAAATGATTAGATCTATCCTGTTTTCTCATTTGGTCTTTCTTACACTGAATTGCCAAGTTCAATCACAAACACCCACCAAGACTGATATTCGTTACAGTCAAAAGTTTGAGAGGAGTGTTCTGGATTTATGGATGGCAGAATCTAAAAAGCCATCTCCTCTGGTGGTTAATTTTCACGGAGGTGGATTTAGACAGGGAGACAAGCGATCCTTTCAAAA
>NZEN01000031.1 GCA_002689665.1 Opitutia bacterium
GGTTGGTAAGGCTTAACCCCTTCACCACCTAATTTTCGGTTGAGTAACCCACCGGACCATAAGGCAAGATCACGCAAGACCTCAGCATCTAATCGATAAGAAGGCCCCCTTCCCCAAAGTTTGTTTTCTGGATCATTCAATTCAACGCGATGCTTTGAGCTTTGCTGAAATGTTTTACTTATCATCATTTGCTTAAGCAACCGCTTCAAATTCCAACCATTTTCCTGAAAATCAACTGCCAACCAATCAAGGAGTTCAGGATGGGTAGGATGCTCTCCCTGTAGACCAAATTCCTCAGGAGTACGTACAAGACCTTCCCCAAAAACCATAATCCAAAACCGGTTTACCAGCACCCGTGCAGTAAGTGGATTATCCCCATCGACCAACCAGTCAGCCAACCCCATTCTGTTGGCGGGAGCATTCTTGGGCATTGAGCCAAGAACAGAAAATACACCGGGTGAAAGAGGATCACCAATCGGCTGGCTATATTCTCCACGATTTAGAACTTTTGTTACCCTTTTTCTTGATTCAGGTAACTCACGGGCAATCAATGTAGTAGTAAGAAAATTTTTCCGCCCCTCTAGCATTTCGATATGCAAGGCTTTTGCCTCATTCAGCAATTCGTCCGGTGAAGCTACATTTGACTTAAGTAATTCAATTTCAGATATTTGCATTTCTTTCGCGTAAATATCAGCCAATTTTGGGAATGAAATTCTATAGGATTTGTAGGATTCATTATTATCAAAAAATATTTCGTGCTTTTGATTTCGTTTATCAAAATTTGGAACTTCACCTTCAGAAATAAGTGTAAAATCCTTTCCGTTGACAGAACCCTCCAAACGATAGCTACTGGGATCACGACCAGGAATATCTTCGGCAGATGTTAAACTTATCCCGTTTATAACTCCGCCGGGAGTATGGATTGTAAGACCACTCCCCTTCGCGTCTCTGTTCAGATACTTGGTCTTAATGTTATCATCAATCGCATGCCTCGGAGATTGATGCCTTGGATTATTCTTGGATGAACCTTCGACTTTAGAACTTGGTTCAGATAGATCTGGACTCAGTAAACCGGCAAGTGTTGCAAGGTCATAGTTTTGTGATCCGTATTTTTTAGAATGACTGATTTTTACGAGAAGTGATTTTTCTCTGTTCAACAATTCCTCCCATTTCAGTTTCGACTCTGGATCTTTAGATACTGTGATATGATCACCATACTCGTATTTATTCCCATCCATGGAATGCTCCGCGGTATTATTGAAAAAAGCTAGAAATTCAAAATATTCCTGATGGGTAATGGGGTCATATTTGTGAGTATGGCAACGAGCACAAGTCAGTGACAGACCAAGGAAAGCGGTACCAGTGGTCTCGGCCCTGTCAAAATTATTTTTTGCCTGAAATTCTGCCGGAATCGCCCCGCCCTCTCCTGTTGTGGGGTTCATACGAACATAGCCAGTAGCTATTAATTGCTCCTCAGTCGGTTCAGCAAACAAATCACCAGCCAATTGCCATTGAATAAACTCATCAATTGGCTGGTTATTGTTCAAAGAACGGACGACCCAATCTCGATATGGATAAATGCCTCGGCGATTATCTAGGTGTAATCCGTGAGTATCACCGTAACGCACCGCATCCAACCAATAGCGTGCTGCATGTTCACCGTAATCTATTTTTTCAAATAGACTATCCAGGAAACCTTCATATGCATTTGGACTTTCGTCTTCCAAAAAGGACTTCAACTCTTCTGGTTCAGGAGGCAATCCATTTAAAACAAGAGATGCCCGTCGGGCAAGAGTCGCCCTGTCTGCATCCTCTGCAAAACCAATGCCCTTCTTTTCTAAATCCACGCCAATGAAATGGTCTANNGGATTNANCTTNGGCTCNACGNNNGCCTTGNTTGGNGGAACAAAAGACCAATGCTGGGCATATTCTGCTCCTGACATAACCCATTTTCGGATCACCTCTTTTTCATTTTTAGTCAAAGTCTTACCAAAGTCTTCCGGNGGCATGGGATCATCCTCATCAACAATGCGATAAAGCAACTCACTTTCTTCCAAATTGGATGGATCAATCGCATGATAACCTCCAAGATCCTTTTTGGCTAAATCTTCCAAATCAAGACGTACCAATTTCTCTTCTTTGGTATCTGGTCCGTGACAGGCAAAACATTTATTTGAAAGAATTGGAAGTACTTCCTTAGAAAAATCTATTTTTTCTCCTTTGGNAAAGAGTAAGGGAAAAANAGTTANGGNCAGAAGAAGAATTTTGAANCTAATCATNTGATNGTTACACCAATTTGAATATGAATTTAACAATAAACCGCAAGCTGAGACACCTATTTATTCAGGAACAGATTGGAGGGACTGGCGATGTCGTCGANCCAATATCATCCGGCATGACCTTGATGATATTGGGCCTGGAACCTTTTAAGAGAGGTTGTTTCGTTGATGATTGTCTTCAATACCATGACACTGCAAATGGACGCGAACGATTTTGCACAGTCCCGATTCGCTGAACCAAGAGACCTATCAATAATTTTTCTCATACTTACTAATGATTAAAACGAGGAAATTGTTTCCCCGCGAAGCAGAAAATATGGGAATTAGCCGCTGCTATAAGTTCTTTGAATCTAGCTTCAAGGATTAACTTTCAGGTTGATTGGCTGGATTAGAGATATTTTCGTAAATCTTAACAAAAAGTACTTTCAAATCGAAAATTTTAAGTTCCCTTTTTAATGAAAGCTTTACCATTGATCTTTTTAGGTAGTTTTACATTATAGNATTTCCATTTNAGATATAAACCCTCGGATTATCATTAACANGAGATCCCGGAAATCTAAATGGAATTAGGTTAAAACAAAAATAATAATTAAAATGGAAATATATGTTGGAAATCTTCCTTGGTCCGTGAGGGACCAGGAACTCGCCGAAGCGTTCGGCCCTTATGGAAGTGTCGAAAAGGCATCAGTCATCACCTACCGTGACTCAGGCAGATCAAAAGGATTTGGTTTTGTTACCATGAATGATGATGGTGAAGCAAACAAAGCCATTGAAGCTATGAATGGACATGAAATGGAAGGCCGTCCTCTTCGAGTAAACGAAGCACGCCCCAAAGAAGATAGCCCTTCCGAAGGTTCCGACTGGTAGGNCTTACTACCTCAGCNAATTTTTAAAAACCCGCTCTTACGCGGGTTTTTTTTTGGCTACTCTAAAAATTAAATTCTTCTTGTTTGAATAAATCTTTTTTTTTCTTCAGGTAACATAGATGCAATCTACAAACAAAATTTCATTCCTTGAGAGCGTTGACCTTTGCTTTAATCGGGCTGCTAAGGCTTTAGAATTACCTAAAGGTCTCGCCCGACAGATTCGCACATGTAATGCAATCTGCGAAATGAAGTTTGGAGTAGAATTACGNGGGAGTTATGAAATTTTCACGGGCTGGCGGGCTACTCACAGTGAACATATTCTCCCAGCAAAAGGGGGCATTCGTTATGCTCCCTTTGCCGACCAACAGGAAGTGGAAGCATTAGCTGCCTTGATGACCTACAAATGTGCAATCGTCAATGTACCTTACGCAGGGTCTAAAGGAGCCCTNAAAATAAACCCGAAGGATTATACACTCGATGAACTCGANCATATCACTCGTCGATTTACCCAAGAGCTTGATAAAAGAGGATTCTTAGGACCCGGGCTCAATGTTCCCGCACCTGATATGGGTACCGGCCAAAGAATGATGTCTTGGATTGCGGACGAATATCAAAGATTGCACCCGTCTGATATCAATGCCAAAGGCTGCGTAACCGGAAAACCAGTCCATTTTGGTGGAGTCGAGGGACGGATCGAAGCCACGGGAAGAGGCGTACAATTTGGACTGCGAGAGTTTTTTAGAAACCCAGCAGATGTAAATGATGCTGGTTTGGAGGGAAGTCTAGAAGGTAAATCCATCATTATTCAGGGGCTTGGGAATGTCGGGTATCACGCAGCTAAATTCCTGGAAGAAGAAGATGGAGCCAAAATCATTGCGATTATCGAAAGAGATGGTGCTATCATCAATGAATCTGGTCTTCCCGTTGAAGAAGTTTCGGCTTACAAAAAAGAAAATGGAAAAGTCGAGGGATTTCCCGATGCTAAGTTTGAGCCGGATGGTGCGAAAATACTAAGCTACCCTTGCGATATTTTAATCCCTGCCGCGATGGAGGGTGTGATTACCGAAGAAAACGCGCCGAAATTACAGTGTAAAGTTGTGGCTGAAGCTGCGAATGGACCCGTAACTTATGAAGCGGACCAAATCCTCAATCAAAGAAAGATATTTATTATTCCCGATGCCTACCTGAATGCGGGCGGAGTGACTGTATCTTATTTTGAATGGCTGAAAAATTTGTCACATGTCAAATTTGGGCGAATGGATCGACGGTTTGCGGAGGCCCAAAGCCAAAAAATAATTGAGCTTATGGAAGGAGCTCTCGGGAAAACTTTGGATAAGCAGGCGAAAGAACAATTGCTGGAAGGACCTAATGAAATTAATCTCGTTCGCTCAGGACTCGATGACACGATGCGTGAATCTTACAATGAAGTGAGAGAGCAACATCTTAGCAATCCACAGATCAATGATCGTCGAACCGCCGCCTATGCTTTGTCGATTCGAAAAATTGCCGATATTTACGACAGCATGTATTTATAGAGTATGGAAAACCCTTCATTTCCGGATGCCACTTCTGATTGCATCGACCAAACCCTTGAATCTGCTCATTCCTGTTTCATCGAGTTTAGCAAAAAGAAAGCTAAACAAAGAGCCGATTTCCTTCGTAAAATAGCGGATAATTTAGAATCACATCGTAACGCAGTCATCGAAACTGCAGAGCAGGAAACAAGTCTCGGGCTCGTGAGACTGGAAGGAGAATGCTCGCGGACGATTACTCAAATCAGATGTTTTGCGACTCTTGCGGAAAAGGAGGAATGGAAAGAAATTAGTACTGAGGTTGCAGAACCATACCGTACTCCCGTTCCGAAACCGGAGATGTATAAAGCGAATCATCCAATCGGACCAGTCGTGGTAATAGGAGCATGTAATTTCCCCCTAGCTATCTCAGTTGTTGGTACCGACACAACCAGTGCACTTGCAGTAGGCTGTCCGGTGGTGGTCAAATCCCATCCGAAACACGCCAAAACCTGCCAACTCCTCGCCGACCTTGTAAATCAGGCCAAAAGAGAATCGAATATGCCCGATGGATGCTTCCATTTAGTTCATGGCGAAAGTCATAGTGTTTCCACTGCACTTGTTTCTCATCCGAAAACGGCATGCGTTGCATTCACCGGTTCACTGCAGGGTGGGCAAGCCCTTTATAAAGCGGCGAATTCGAGGCCTTCTCCAATTCCTTTTCATGCGGAAATGGGAAGTTTAAACCCTGTATTTGCTCTACCCTTTGCCCTAAAGGAAAAGGGAGACAAACTTATTAGTGCCTATATCGATGCAGTAAACCTGTTTGCCGGTCAAATGTGTACAAAGCCGGGGGCTTTAATTATATTGGAAGAATCATTTGACGAAATATTTGAGCAATCCTTGCTTGATTCGGTTTTAAAAAAGGAATCCCTTAACATGCTTAATCCCGATGTTTTGCAAAGCTATGATAAGACATCGTTGGATTTAGCTAAAAGCTTGAAGATCATTGCCCAGTCAGAGGTTCAGTCAAATAACACAAAGGGAAAGATTCGAATCTTTAAAACCATGGCCAAGGATTTCCTAACCCGACCTGAATTAAAAGCCGAAGCATTTGGCCCAGCATCTATTGTTATCATTGCCCGTGACTTTACTGAAATGCTAACGGTTGCCGATTCGATGGAAGGCAGTCTCACAGGTTCAATGCTTGTGTCTGAAAATGACAAACAGGAGGCCTCAGCACTTTTCCCGATTCTTGAATCCAAGGTGGGACGTATCCTTTGGAATGGTTTCCCGCCCGGAGTTATGCCTGGTATAGCCACACACCACGGTGGCCCTTGGCCCGCCACTACAGACTCGCGTTATACTTCAATTGGCATTCAAGGATACAAAAGGTTTATCAGACCAATTTGTAAGCAGGGTTTTTCCGACCTATGTGGCGTGTCGTAGTGCTTCGACCGGATCCATTTGTGCAGCTTTTCGAGCGGGATAAAGCCCGAAGATTATGCCAGTAAGGACTGATACGCAGAAAACCAAAGGGAGAGCCCATGGAACTATCACCGGAGTCATATCCTGCATCGAAGGAGGTAAGGATTCATAAAGAGTCGGTGTAAGCTTTTCCATAAATTCAAGTATTGTTTTGTATGCAGGCTCACAAAGTAGGCCTACAACTATCCCAGCCAAGCCTCCCATTCCTGTCAGTGCGACGGTTTCAACGAGAAATTGAAAAACAACATCCTGCTTCCTGGCCCCTATGGCTCGTCGGATTCCGATCTCACGAGTACGTTCGGTGACAGTTGCCAGCATGATGTTCATAATTCCCACACCGCCCACAAAAAGGGAAATACCGGCAACTAAGCCCATCAAAGCAACAAAAGTCATTTTCGCTCTTTCCGCCTGTTCCATTAATTCGAGCGGTACGGTTACCTGATAATCCTCCATTCCGTGATCTTTTTGCAGAATATCTCTGATCATTTGAGCAACTGTGATCAACTTGCTTTGTTCATCTATCGTTAAGATGAGCTTTGAAATTAAATGACTTCCGTCATAGCCACGATAGTAATAGTCAAATATTCTAGCCCAGTGAGTGGAAAGAGGCAGATAGACATTGTCCTCAAATAATTCCTTAAAGCCTAGATCTCCCGTATCGTTTAAATTTGTTCGGGGAGCAACTTCTCCAACAACAACATATAAATTACCACCAATATTTACGGATTTACCAAGTGAGTCCCCAAAAGGGAAAAGGGTACGGGCAAGACTGGTGGCAAGTACACAAACTTCAGCCTCATCATTGATATCCTGATCATTGATAAAGCGACCCTTGGTCAGGACGAGATCATGTAGGTTACGATAATTTGGCAAACATCCCAAGAGTTCAGACCGGACTGACCCACCTTTTGTAAACACTCTTCTTCGATCCAGTTCTCTTGTGGGGTATGCAGCGGATATATGGGGAACAGTTTTAGAAATTTTGTAATAGTCATTCTCAGTCAGACCGTAAGAATAGAAATAGGCTCCCTTACTTGATCTTTCCTCTTCAGGTGGTCTTTTACTTGAGACAATCAGATTATTGGCCCCGAGCTCCATAATCTCACCCTCTGCCTGCTCAGCGATTCCTTCTCCGATCGCTAAAAGCCAAAGCACACTAACAACCCCAATAAATACTCCCAGTCCGGTCAGTAAAGAACGCAGGGGGTGAGTCACAATGCTCTGAAAAGCACTTTTCCAAAGATTTCCTAATAATCTTTGGAGATAATTGTTTGGCGAGGTTACTTGATCATCTTGGAAGGTGACTTCTTTTCTTCGAGTTGAGTGAGGGTCTTTCGTTCGCTCATCACTTACAATCTTACCATCAAGCATCCTGATGACTCGATGGGCACGGGAAGCAACTTCTTCCTCATGAGTAACCAAGACAATTGTTTTCCCATTTCTATTAAACTCATCCAACAAGGAAAGGATCTCCTCAGTTGTTTTGGAATCGAGATTTCCAGTGGGCTCATCCGCGAGAATAAAGGTAGGATCATTTGCAAGAGAACGGGCAATCCCCACCCGCTGCTGTTGTCCACCGGACAGTTGCAGGGGACGATGGTCGTAACGATCCTCCAGCCCAACCCGGTTGGCTAATAACTTGGCTTGTTCAAGGGATAGCTGAGAATCTTTTTCGTAGCTAGCCGGTAACGCAATGTTTTCAAGAACAGATAGATAAGGAATCAAGTTGTAAGACTGAAAGATAAAACCAATTGATTTCGCACGCAAGGAGGACAATTCCTGATCGCTTAACACTTCAACGGGAGTTCCTGATAGTTGATATTCCCCCGAGGATGGTTGGTCCAAACAACCCAATATATTAAGTAATGTACTTTTCCCTGACCCTGACGGTCCCATGATTGCGACATAGTCGCCCTCCGGGACATCTAGGTTAATGCCATCAAGAGCTATAACATGCTCCTCCCCCATCTCATAAATTTTTGAAAGGGAATGAACGCTGAATGCAAGCTTCATGAAAAAAGTTCAGAGCCCATGTAAATTTTGAAGTTAGGTAAAAACCTTATTTTTGGGCCAGCGATTGTGATTGAGCAAGCTCAAGGTCTGCCCGAAAATGATCGGGATTCACCACGACTGTTTCTCCCTCAGACAATCCACCTCTAACAACTGCCATATTCATATTGTGGGAACCCAATTGAATCTCACGAATTTCAATAGTTTCATCCTGACGCCTCACCAAACAGAAGGTCTTGTTATCATTTCGGTAAACAGCTGTTAAAGGGACCTGCAAGGTGTTATGAATAAATTCTGATTTGATGGTAACTTTAGCAGTCATTCCAGTCCTTACTCCGGATGGTGGGTTGTTAATCACGATCTCAGTAGAATATTCTTTGATATGTGCAGTGTAACGGCTAGCCGAAGGAATAGGATATTCACTAACGGACTCAACGGTACCATCCAGTTCAAGGTCCCGCATAGCATCGATAAGAATACTGCACTTCATTCCCGGACGGACCTGCTCGATCCTATTCTCGTTAACCTTGGCCCTAACTCGCAAAAGGGAGGCATTCGGCAACCGGATTATAGTTTGATTTTCACGAACTTGCTTCCCTTCCTCAATCAAAACAGAATCAGAAGAACCAGATTTTGTATTGTTTGCATAGGTCACCTCACCAGCAGACGGAGACAAAATCATGCATTTTTCAATTTGTTCTTCAATTTCACTCTCCTGTGTTTTCTCTAATTGATAGGAATTCTGAGCCGATTGTAGTCGAGCCTCTGCTGTGAGAATTGAAGCGTTTAAATCATTAACTTTTGCTTTTCTGGAATGCGTCCGTAGTACTTCTAATTTGGTTTGGGCTAAATCCAATTCCTTCCTCGCTTTTTCAACTGAAAATTGATCCGCCTCCAACTGAGCTTCCGATACATATCCTTTAGCGGCTAGTTTCTTACTGTAAACCAAATATTCCTGGGCTCTCCTTAAGTTTTCTTTGGCAACAAACTCTGCACTCTCAAGCTGTTCTTCATTCTCACGAAAAGAACCGGAAAGATATTCCTGCAGAGCAAGTTTCGCCGCTTCCACATCGGCCGTGGCTTTAACGAGTGTGGCTTTAGACTGATGCACGGATATTCTCTGGCGCAGGAGATCCTTTTGCAAGGAAGCATCATCAAGCCTCACCAGAAAATCCCCTTTTTCCACTACCTTTCCTTCGGGAACAATCTCAAGGATGGCCGTGCCTGAAGAGCTTCGACTCCTCACTTCACTTTTGATTTCAACATTTTCTGCACTTTCAATCTCGCCAGGCTCAACAAACTCCAGCACGAAATCGCTTACTTTTACTTCTTCAAAAAGAGGCTGAATGTCAGCAACCAAGGAGTCTTCATCCTTACTCATCCACCAAAGCAAGGATAAGGCACCTGCACCAGCAAGTCCCATCATTGCCTTCGTTGAGACAAAACCTTTACTAGGGGATAAATTCAGCATCCTATTACCCTATCTTATAGCTTAAGAAGCGCAAGTTAGGACTAAAAATCTTTTGGGTCCTGAGAGAGCATATCTGTCCATAAACCCTTTTCAGATAATTGCATAGATCCTAGATCATAAGCGTATCTCATCCTCATAGCCTCATACCCAATCCAAACTTCGACAAAGCTGTTACTGGCATCCAAAAGATCATTAAGTGCATTCACTAAGTCCCTAGCCGTCGTAGCTCCAAACTGGGCATTACGACCAGGCTGTGGTGGTTCATCTAAGCGCATACGGGCAAGGTCCACCTGAGCGATCGCACCCCGAACCGCAGCCCGGCTGAGTTCAAAATTTAGCTGAAATAATTTTGATAACCGTTGGTGTTCACGAAAGGCTCTTAAGATGCTGTCTTCAAAAGCAAGGTACGATCTGCGAGCCTGTTGGTAACGAAGAAGCGAGGCTTTATAGCGATTCCTTTCCTTAACTTTCGATAAAGGCGTATCCAATTCTATCCCTAAGCGAACCCGGCTTTCATCAGATTCGAATTGTCCGGCACCCATCGAATCAGATCCCAGATTTCCTGATAAAACCAAATCTAGATCAGTCTTTAGATCTTCCTTTGCTAAATCAGCTTTTCTCCAAACATCGACTAACTGGGCCCGATTGTTTTTCCAGTCCATCCGGAAGGTTGATGCGACTGCAGAGGAATCTTTCGGAGAGATCACCATTTCTTCCATAACAATGGATTCCAATCGTGCAGAAGCTTTTACCAAGGAAAGCTCCAGCAATGTGCCCGAGAATCCATTCAGCAAAAGGGAAAACCGACCCCGGGCAGCCTCCAAGGGTAAGGCCTCGGATTCATCTTCCCACTCTTCAATATTTTCATAAAATAAATTCAGGGAATTCTCGACCCCTGTAATGGTGGAATTGAGCTCTTCAAACAAGCGGTCAAGGTCTTCATCCCTAAAAGCTTCTTCTCCCATACCTAGTTCTTTTAAATCAGACCGTTTTCGCAAGCTGGCAAAACCAATTTTTCTTTGGGGTAACACTTCCTGAAACTTCGAGAAATCTTTCCTGAGATTTTCCATGCTGAGCTCTGTCCTTTTCTTCATCTGCACTACTTGCTCAAAATAAGACCGTAGGGACTCAAGTGTACTCACTTCCTCAGGATTTCTGACCGCTGATAAAATGCGGTTAACGGCTTCCTGCAATCCAACAAGTTCAAGATCTGTTAGCCTAAAGCTTTCGATATAATCATCCATCACCCGCATCGATACATCGGGAGGCAGACCAAGAAACATCTTGTAACCGTCCAATCGGTTGGCAAAGGAAGATTTCGCTGCCAATAGTCTACTTTGACCATTAAAAAGAGCCTGCCGTGCTTGATCTACCTGCAGGCGGCTACCAATCCGACCGGCTTCGAATGCCGCTTCCAATTGTAACAGACTATCATTGAGTTTGGCTACATTCGCTTCCTGATTTCGAATTCTTTGAAGTTCCTGGACTAAGCCGAGAAAACCGGAAACACCAGTCGATGGAGGTGAAATGGTTGAAATACCGCGACCACTGCCAACACTCCCAGCCGGGTTGGAGCCTAAGACAACATGAAGAAAAAATCCCTGCCTGAACTGTTCAAGACTTCGGGCGTCGGCCAATAAAGATCTCTCACTCTGCGTCAATTGCTCTAAATAAATTCTACGATTGGCACCACGAAGTAAGGGTTGGGTCACGGTAAGATTAGCCAGCGAACCGCCCACCTCCACATCTCCTCCACTTAGTTCGATACTCAAACGATTGGCCAGCGAAGTCACCCAAGTTGTTCCTTTCCCAGCAATTCCGCGAAAGCCAGCACTGGCTCTTGTCTGGAAATCGGAAGCATCCTCGTCTATTTCCTGACTGACTTGACCCGAAACTCCCGCAAAGGGAACCGGTCCAAGTTGGAACCGCTCGTAGGTCACATCAAGAGCCGATAGATAAAGGGCTTCTTTTTGTTGCTGAAATTCCCGGGAATGGAGTAATGCCAATTCCATTGACGTTTCAAGATCCAATAGAATCAAGCCGTTTGCATCGGCGGGTAAAGATTTCCTCCATTGCCGCGTTTCAAGAATACTGGAAATATTTCCATCCTCATACGCATCGTCCTTTTGAATTCTGAGCGTAATTTCCCTTGAGGCATTATCATCCATCGGTGGAACAGGGAGAGTATCACTATCCGGAAAAGCCAGGCGTGATTCAACAACGGGTTCCCAGTCGAAACCTGGGACATCTACCAAAAGTTTCCGAACTTCTTCATCGGCTTTTTGAGGATCAATGTTTCGAACACATCCCCACAAACAAAAGCTAACTAGCCACGCAACCAGTGTTGCGTATCGGGAAATCATAAAAGTCCTTTTGCTCTAGGAAAAAAGTTCAGTGACCGCCTGAGCTTTAACAAGTTCTCTGGGCTGGTTCAGGTGATTATAAACTATCGTCTCCGGATTAATCCCAAAACCGTGGTAAATAGTAGCAAGGAGTTCGCGTGGATGAACTGGGTTCTCTAGCGGAGAAGAACCTGTCTTGTCGGATTCCCCATGGACATAGCCCCGCTTAATTCCGGCTCCGGCAATGACTCCGGTATAACAATAAGGCCAGTGATCCCGACCGTCTGCACTGTTTCCATTACCTGATGTGCTGACACCTTTTTCCGGACTTCTGCCAAACTCGCCAACACAGACAACCATCGTTTCATCCAGTAGACCCCGTTGATCCAAGTCAGTCATAAGTCCGGACAAGCCCATATCCAGCATCGGAGCTGACTGATCCTTCATACGTTTAGGTAGTCCTTTGTGTACATCCCACGAATGATTATCCGAATTGGCAACTTTAGGCCAGATAACCTCGACTACACGGGTTCCCGCCTCGACCAGTCTGCGGGCAAGCAGGCAACTTTGCCCAAAAGTATTCCGTCCATAAGTGTCCCGTAAGGCTTCTTTCTCCTGACCAAGATTGAAAGCTTCCCTTGCCCGCCCCGAAGAAACCAAGTCCAATGCCCTATCATAGTGGGTGTTTAAATTGTAATGTTCGACCGCCTTATCGATGACCGGCATGGCTTCATTGATCGAATTTCGCAACCTCGCCCGTCTTTTTAACCGAACCCCAAACATATCAGGGCGCATCTCAAGATCATCCACCCGGATTTTGGCCATTTTCTGCATATCCATATCCCCACCTGGTGGGTATAAGGTGTAAGGATCATATGCCTTACCTAGAAAACCAGCCGTCCCCCCCTTGCCTACCACGCCACTCTCTTGTAGCGGACGAGGAAGCATCACAAAAGGAAGCATTGGCTCATTGCTTGGACGAAGCCGTACAATATTGGAACCAAAATTGGGGAAATCTTTGGGACTGGGGGGTTCCAGTTGTCCTGAAGGGCTCACTTTATCCGTCGTGTAACCAGTCATCATCTGGTAGATGGCCGCCGTATGATTAAAGAGACCTTTAGGTGTGTAGCTGACAGACCTCATCATGGTAAATTTATCATTTACCTTTGCGAGATTCGGTAATAACTCAGTGAAATTCACACCAGGTATTTTGGTGGGAATAGGTTTAAAAATACTTCTAACATTATCGGGAGCGTCGGGCTTGGGGTCCCAAAGGTCCAAATGGCTGGGGCCACCCTGCAGATAGATCATGATAATACTTTTGGCTTTTCCCCATCCTGGACCTCCGCCTGCCAATGGTGAAGCTTGTGCTTTCATTTGCAGCATTGCTCCAAGAGAAAGTCCGAGCATGCTGGAACCACCCACTTTTAAGACATCTCTCCTGCTCATGGGCAGATGCCTATCACAAAGGTCTTTTCCTAATTCTCCTGATAGTCCGATCATTGTTGTATCCTAGTTTAGATGTTTATTGTTTTGAAAGCAGAAAATAAGGCATGCCTATCGATTAAATAGGAAGGATGGTGTGTTAATCAAAGCCCACGCCAAGTCCTGTGCACCTATCACCCTTTTGTCAGCCAGTTGTTTCTCGCTCAAAGAAAGGGCCCGACGCAACCGGGTCACTTCGGGTGGTAGACCCAGCGGTTTTTCCGCTGCAGCCAAAGCGGTTTCAAATTCAGTGAGCTTGGGGTCTTTGGGTAAAGGTTTACTTGCTTCAACTAAAGCGTTGTTAAGAGCAACCCTTTCTGGATTTCCCGCCTTGAATGCGTCAGATACTTTCTTCTTTTGCTCAGGCGATCGCTTATCCTTGGCAACGGCGAAGATTTTAACAATCTCATCAGGCAGACCATAGGATATTGGTTTGTCAATATCGGTGACGGCCACGCGGAATCTACCCAAAGAATGCTGCCCACTTTGGAATTCTTGCTTCATTAAAATCTCCAATTCAGTGGGCCCATCAAAAGCGACAGGATTCTTCACCTGGAAAGAAGCGTAATGAGTTTTGCCCATTTGTGGAGAAATCGCCCACCCATTTCTGGAAGGAGCCACTTTTCCATCAACCGCGGTGGCCACCGGGTACCCCCCTTGACTGAAGGTTGCCAGAGCATTCTCAAAAGACAGTTTTTGAGGAAGCCCATTACGGTATAATCGAATAGATTGAATGGCAGTCTTATCAGAAAGTAAAAGTTCAAAGCTATTGGAATCTTTTTCTAAATGAAATTCGATTCGATAATCATGCCAGTCATTATCTCCTTTCAATTGGACCGAGTGATCACTTGCTTTATTTGCTATTTTCACTGATTCAGGCAGAACCACTTGGGCCTGAGACTTGGCTGAATTTCGTCCTTTGAATAAAAGTATATAACTCCCGGGAGCCAATTTATCATTGAAGGTAAGGCCAGGTAATGTGGTTTGGCCTATACCTGATTTGAAATAGAACCCGGATGGTCCTGCACCGTTATGGATTTTCAATAGTAAAATATTCTTACCTTTCTTCAATTTCAGAACTAGTTTCTCCTGATCTGGTGCCGCACCCCGCCCAATATTGTTGGATAAGATATTTTGACCATTCAGAAATACCTTAATTCCGTCATCACTACCCAGACTGATTGGTAATTCCATGTCTGCAGAGACCTCAATTTCTTTGGCCAAGTAATTCGATGAATTCTCCGAACTGAAGACAGATCCGTAAAGTTCACCATCTTTCCACTCGGGTTTGCTTATCCATTTCAAAGATCCTCCAGCATGCTGATAAGTCTTCTGGCGATCGAAATCCGAGGAAAGTTCAGGGCCTGCTTTTTGATCGAAACCAACCCCCATGAATGGACCAACATGAAAAAAATCACTCATCTGCACGGATCCTTTCTGTTCTTTTTTACGAAGCACTGCAGATTGATTTCCATCCTCAAGCGAAGAACCAGCCTTTACCTTCCAAGATGCTGGAATGGCTGTACTCTCCCATTTTGAGTTATGGATCGTTTTCCAGTATTTCAAATCCTTGGTTGGACGGGCGATTACCTCCAGCTCTGAAAGTACGAAGTTTCCATCATTGGGTGCCCGCCCGGGGCCCCCTCTTGGCAAACGTCCGTCCTGCATGGCTTCAATCCGTAATCCAGTAATTTTATTCAATGATGAGGAGGTTGAAATTTTGTAAACCCCTTTTGCACTTCGTCCCCCCACAAAAATAGAACCATCCTTTTGATCTTCAAATTTAACTCCGGGCATCTTCGAACTAATATTTGTAAGATTTAAATTCGACCATTCACTTTTGCCTGATGAGAAATCATTTTCCCATTTAACAAGCCTAGATGGAAGAGAAGCATCAAACTTGGAAAGATTGGCCCGGGCACTGTCAATCCTGGCACGACGCTTATCATTGGCTTCCTTAACAGCTGAGGCGGTCTCTTCTTTGTAAGCGTTCAGTTTCTTTTGGGCATTTGCAATTGCGAGTGAGCGAGCTTCCTCCTCTTTTTCCAACCAATCTTTAATTTTACTCTCCGCCTCCTCTAATTGTAAGATCAATGTTTTATGGTCTCCTTCGATCGTTTCAGTAAAAAGACCTAGACTCCGGTTAATCTCTTTTTCGGATGCCGGGCGATTTAAAATACGAAGAAATAAACGATCGATCAGTTTTCGGTTATCCAACTCTTCCTTGGCTAACTTTGAAATTGCATTCTTCGGATCAGATATCGCGTTATTTACGGTTGGACCACTGACTAGTGCCATGATTGGCCCCAATTGCAATTCACCGCTTCTTTCACACTCGCAGGAAGTTTCTCTGGCAGGTCTTCCAAAAGTGCCAAGAAAACCATCAGGTAGAGAAATTCCCACATCAGGCAAAGAGGCAGCACGTGTACCCGCAGGAACACCCGGAAATCTTGTTTGTGAGCCTGTAACCGTGTAAACTGCATCCAAGAGAGTTTCAGCCGAAAGTCTTCGGGGAAGTGCGTGCGAAAAATTGATCTGATCATCCTCGTTCCACTTGTTCGTTTCGACGGACAATTGGTAAGTTCTTGATTGGCAAATCAAACGGATTATGTGCTGCACATCAAAACCACTGGATACAAATTCACTTTCAAGATAATCCAGCAACTCTGGATTACTGGGAGGATTACCGGCTCGGATATCGTCAATGGGCTCAATGATGCCTACACCAAACAGATAACCCCAGATACGGTTCACATAACTTCGGGCAAAGTATTGGTTATCCGCTGAAGTCATCCAGGCAGCTAAACGGTCTCGACGAGAAAAAGATGCGTTATCTTCAAACTTTGCCGGATAAGGAAAATCAGGTGCCGTCACTTGCCCGGTCCTTTCGTGCTTGATGTCTCCAGTCTTCACATCCTTCACGATCTCGTATAGTGGCTTCGCTCTTTCAACAGCGGTCTTGCCAATTGTCTGCTTGCCCGCTGCCGGGTCTTTTTCCAACTTAAATTGAGCGAAATGAGCTGCCATTTCATAATACTGATCTTGGGTCCAACGCTCAAAGGGATGATCGTGGCACTTATTACAGTTAAATCGGGTGGCCAGAAATAAATGGGTGGTATTTTCCATAGTATCTTCAGGAGTCCTCAAGATTTTATAATAAGATGCAGCGGGATTTTCTTTATTGGAACCGGAAGCAGTAAGCACCTTATGAGCAAATTCATCATACGGAGTATTCTTCTTTATTTCATTTTCGATCCATTCACGCAAAGCGGTGGCCCCCGCCCTTCCCAGAAACTTTCCATTCACCTGCAGCATATCCGCCCACTTATTCGACCAGTGCTCTACATATTCGTCATTACCAATCAACTGATCAATCAATTCATTCCGCTTCTTATTCACGGGACGATTATCCTCTAGAAAGCTTGCTACTTTTGAGTCTGAAGGGGGAAGTCCGGTAAGATCCAAATAAATACGACGAAGGAAATCCAAATCACTTGCCAGGGCGGAAGGTTGAATCTTCATTCTCTTCCATTTTTGAGAGACCAGTTGGTCTATCCGGTTATTCCCAGTCGGTTCCTTCCAGGCAAACCCCGAACGATCGCCCATCACCGTAAGGGTTGTGGCCGCATACCTGCCCTCAAACCGAGCCAAAATCGGTGCTTCTCCTCGGCGTAAGGTGGTCATCAAACTGAGGGGATCATGCTCAGCCACTTCACCATTGCCGCTGGTTACAAATGCTTCCCGGGTTACATCCCTTACCAAACCGTCTTCGTAAAAAGCGACTACACGAAACTGCTGGGTCGCTCCAATTTCTTCCACCACAGGATTTTGTGGATAAAGCTTAATCTCCCTTACTCTTCTTGCTTTCATATCAACCGTAGCGCCATCACCAATCCAGGTTTTGATTATCCGATGATAACGGGAGTCATCTTTTGTCAGTTGACCTCCCTCGTGAGGGACCATCCCCGTTGCTTTCAGGAGCATGAGACTTCTTTCAGGCACGGCCATATTCCCCCGCCGTGATGCCATATCGTCGGTAAATCCGCGTATATCGTACAAGGCATCATACCCTCGTAGCGAAAGCTTGAATCCGTTCTTCCCATCCTTGGCTCCGTGGCAGGTTCCTGCATTGCATCCTAGTTTTGAAATAACCGGATTTACTTCTGAAATAAAGTCCGGCTGATATTCCTTATTCAAACCTGCCACTGAAATTTTGATCTCACTGGATTTTCCAGCAAGAGAAGCGGTGAGGGTGCCGTTACCGTTCTTGGTTGGAGTGAAAAGTCCGCGATTATCCACTTTTCCGATATTTTCTATTCCTGACCATTGAACCATTCGGGTTACATCTGCAACCCTCCCGCCACCAAGGTCGGCCTCAACCAGAATTTGTGTATACTCGACAGGGGAAGTGATGGATACTTCTTTGGGAAAAGTACTTAAACTTTTAACCTCAACTTTTTCAGGGAGTGACTCCTTAGCAATCAAATCCGTTTGGGAAAAAGCCTTAAATAATTCATCTTTATTTTTCTGCCCTGAGTTAGAGTCGAGTACCGGTATAGAAAAAGAACGAACTGTTTCACCCGATGAAATGGCTAATATCTTAATTTCGCCATCATACCCGCCGATAGCCAATTCTTTTCCATTTTTGGGAACGGACAACGCATATACTGGAGAGTTCGCAAATTCCCTGGACCATAATTGCTTACCTGAATCCACTTCAAAACACCTCACCTCTCCCTTCCCGTCCAAGCTACTCCCCGAAAAGCAGAGATTCCCTTTAGGATTAAAACAAACGGCAAATATTCTTCCCATTTGCTCTTTAAACTCACGAATTTGATTGGGGTTTCCACCTCCGGCTGGAGCCGCTTTTGTGGATTGTCGGAAAAGTTTCGCTTTGCCGTCTGCTCCCCCCACCAGGAGTTCAGTCTTTCCTGGACGAACCGCTATGGTATTTTGCCCCCCATTGAGGACTCCCGGGGTATGCGTCGTCACATTACCAACAAACCTCTCTGTGGCTACATCCGTCTGTTTAACTGTCTTATCGCGACTCACCGAGAAGACGGCTTTACCATCGACAGAAAAAATGGTTCCCCGTACCCAGTCATTGTGCCCCGCCATGAAGACTTCAGGCAAACCGTTAGAAGCATTTATCACTCGAACAGCATTATCACTTGCACCAAACGCAACCGATTTACCATCTGGAGACCAGGAGACCCCATAAAGAGTATCATAGGTCACGGAATGAGAAAGTAATAGCTTGGATCGCGCCCACTCCCAAATTTGGATTTCTCCCATGGCTCCGGGCTTTCCTCCAGCCACGGCAAGCATCTTACCGTCCGGTGAAAAAGCAATCGATTCAATACGCTCGGATAAACCGACTAACCTTGCAACTACTTGGCCACTTCCACTTTTCGCAATTATTACTTCATGGAAACCATTTTGGGCCATGTGCTCTCCGTCAGGAGTGTGTGCGAGAGTTCGAATCAAAGGTAACTTTTGATACGCTGGTTTGTTTTCCATGCTAAACAGACTTCCCTCACCTTCGGGTGAATCATCCACCGCACCTTCGCGTATCCAACGCTCAATCTTGGAGATTTCCACAGCATGCAAGGGTTTTGCATCTCTTCCTTTGGGCATTTCAGCATTACCCTTAGCATCCAGTTTAATTTGGCTGAACAAGTAGCTCTCTTCCGGTCTACCGGGAACGATGGCTGGCTTGCCAGTCTCTCCCCCTTCGAGCAAAGCAGTAAATTCAGTCATCAAATAATCACCCTTTTGCTTTGCAGGCTGGTGACAACCGTTACAATTAGACTGAAAGATCGGCTTAATTTCTTTGTGATAGCTAAGTGCCTTTTTTTCTTCAGAGATTGCGAAAGAAGAAAAGAGGGAGAAACAAAAGGTCAAAAAGGCTAAGGATCGGAAAGTAAGAAACATACAGACAATTTTGTTTTGGAATCAGCTTGAGACAAGTAGCAAGTATCTGAAAAAGAATAAAATATTATGGGGATCAACGCCCCGAAAGTTTATTCTAAAGTTGAATCGTACCCTTCAAAAACTCTTCGGTATTTCCCCGTAGTCTAACTTTTTCACCCAGGACTTCGCCCCGGAACAGCCCCCCCCGAGGGGATGCCTGAAATGCATCCAATTTCGATCGCGAAAGCCTCTTCGCCCAAAAAGGAACCAGCATACAATGGGCAGAGCCGGTGGCATGATCTTCATCAATGCCAATTCGTGGTGCAAAATACCTCGAAACGAAATCATACTCCGACTTGGAACTGGGTGCAGTGACAATGACTCCCAATCCATCCGGCAAACTCATCAGGGTCTTAAAATCAGGCTGTAAAGACTCGATCGTATTTTGAGAATCAAATAAGCAAAGGTAATTCGATCCCAACCAAACCGATTCCGGATACGCGCCCAAACCTTCAACCAATACCGATGAGAGAGAAGATGGCCTGTACTTGTCAACGGGTAGGGAAATAGAAATCATTTTATCTGCATGAATTCTGGCTTCCAAGGATCCACTGTTCGATGAAAACCGGACACTCTTTTTGCCTCTATATCCCTCAGAGTTGAACACACAGTGAGCTGCTGCCAATGTGGCATGCCCACAAAGATCAATCTCTTGCTTCACACTAAACCACCGAATTGCCCATGTTTGATCATGGGTTGGAATCAAAAAAGCCGTTTCTGGCAAATTTGCTTGTTGAGCCACACACTGAAGTTCATTAGTTGCCAACCATTCGTCTAAAATGCACACACCCGCAGGATTTCCTGACAAAGGACCAGCCCCAAAGGCGTTAACAATAAAAAACGGGTAAGATTTCACGATCCGTTAGCATAGATCAAATTTATGGGCTCTCAAACTTTTACTGTGTAAGAAATCGTACACAAAAAAGCCCTCCAGTCTAACAGAGGGCTTTTTTTACAGGTAAATATTTTGACTAATTTTACGCTGGGTCTACTTCCCAACCTGCACGATATACTTTGCTTATAAGCTTATCTGTATCTTTACGATTGGTTTTCATGTTCTTGGCGTCCCAGGTGAATTTTCCGCCCGCACGCATGGCCACATTACCCAGCAGGATGGCTTCAGTGTGATTGCCTGAATAATTGAAATTAGACATCGCAATCTCAGGCTTCCCTTCTCGAATCGCTTTTACCAGTTCTTCTTTCATCCCGTTATCTCCTCGACCATTCCTTGGTAAAGTTTGCTCAGGCATATCAACTTCACTCCGGTTGTGCCACTTACCTCCCTTATAGACAGACCAATCTGCACCATAATCGTTGGGAGAATGCATAACACCATCTGTTCCAACGATTAGAAGTCCGCTATTTTTGGGAGTTGCCCCATGAAGAAGGTCCAACGGTGGAAGGTTTTTCTCACCCTTGTTATCTTTTCCGTTATTGCCAACTTTTCCTTCATACCAGTGAAATTTAATAGGACCTCTTTTATCAGTCTTGGGAAAATCGAGGTTGATACTGGCCCAGGATGGAAAAGTCTCTTCATTGATTGGCCCGGTATTTACCGACTCTATAGTAGTAGGTTGCGTTAATTCACACCCCATGAAGGCCAAGTTAGTGGTATGGCAGGCCATATCACCCAGAGCACCGGTTCCGTAGTCCCACCACCCTCTCCATTTAAATGGAGTGTAGGATGAATGGTAAGGACGCATCGGAGCCGGTCCGATAAATGAATTCCAATCCAGATGATCAGGAACGGACATGACTTCGGTTGGTCTTGCCGTAATCGTAGGAGCTTGCGGCCATACCGGACGGTTCGTCCATGCATGAATTTCCTTTACATCCCCTAACCCACCTGCACGGATGTATTCAGCTCCTTCACGCAGACCATCCGCTGCGGTTCCCTGGTTCCCCATTTGAGTACAAATGTTATTTTTGCGAGCCATATCTGCAAGTTGACGTGCTTCCCAGACAGTATGAGTGAGAGGCTTTTGCACATATACATGAATACCCCATCTCATTCCCATCATGGCTGCCGGCCCATGCGTATGATCAGCCGTGCTTACATTCATTACATCGATCTTGTCCCCCATCTGGCTGATCATTTCACGAAAATCTGAAAATTTCACGGCATCGGGATGTTTCCGCGTGGCTACATCCAGTCTTCTCGCATCTACATCACACGCGGCAATTACATCACCATGCATCGCCAAACCATCGAAATCTCCTTTTCCTTTTCCCCCAACGCCAACTCCAGCAACTTGCAATCGGCTATTGGCTCCAAAAACTTTGCTGGGAACAAAAGTAAATGCAAAGGCAGAGGATGCAGCTGCCCCAATGAAGGAGCGACGTGAATAGGAAAAGGTCTGTTTAAAACTCTTAGATTTCATAAATTAGCAAAGTTTTATAACATTCTACAATCAAGCTCTCAGGCAAGTTTAATTTGGGGAAAGAGGTAACTTTTCGATTTAAGCCTGAATATTTTAATAAAAATCAGAACTTTTTTCGCTTTTCAGCAGTACGATTCAAATCCTCTAAAAATTTTTTTTTATCCTGCATTGATAACGCATGAAACTTTTTTGCTTCGGTTAATCTTTTCTCTGGACCAAGTTTTGACAGATATAATTTAAGCAAGTCATGCCTCTTATTTAGATGCTCTAGAACTTTGCGTCTTTCTTCCGGTCCTTCAGCTCTAAAAAGGGAAAGCTTTTTTTTCATCAATTCACGCTCTTGATCATTGTATTTTTCCATACGCTCGATTGTTTTGCGTAGTATTCTTAAACGATGAGGAGGCAGTTCGAGTAATCTTCTCAACATACGAATCTCTTCGTCTACGACATTTAGAGGATTAACTTCATTTCTCTGCTTACTTACTCTTCTGATATCATCTTTTTGGGAAACATTATCATCTATGTTTCTGGCATTTACCAAATTTGAAAACCCCAGAAAAACTGGAAATAACACGAGTACGGAAAGAATTTTAATAATTTTCATGGCAATGGAATCGTTTCGAGAGAAACGAGCAGTTCATAACTTGTATCATAGTCAACAGAGAGAAAGTCTAGGGAACCGGGTGCTGCAAGGAGCCAATCATCAAGAAGTTCTAGATCTTCCGAAGATAAATCCGATGCAAAATCAAGCTCTTGCTCATCGCCCAAAGATTGAGCCATCACCTCATTTTCAGACTGGGATTCATCTTGAGTCTGCCAACCAATCAAAGCCACTAAGCATGCAGCCAGCGGAAAGGCCATGTATGAAAAATTAATAAGAATCTTAGATCTTTTCGCCTTCGTCTTTATCTCGTTAGCAAGTTTTTGATCATCCAACTGGAATTCGTTTGCCTCCCGCTGACATTTTAAAAACTCATCAATGTCAGAATCATTGTCCATGGGTTCTTTTTTCATTTTAGTGATGTAGTTTTATGGACTTCCTTAGTACTGTCCTAGCCCTAAAAATCCAAGTTTTAACATTTGATTCATTAGTTTGCATAATCTCTGCTATCTCTCGATAACTCAACTCCTGCTGAACACGCAGAAGTAAGGCTGTTCGGTGGTTCTCAGAAAGTTTATTTAATTCATGGGCAAGAATTTCATGTAACTCTTCTTTACTTGATCGAGATTCATCGGCAATTTGATATTCGAGCAAGGTTGATTCATTTGGCCTACGGGCTTTTTTCTTCAATTCATCAATCAAAAGATTACGGGCAATGGTGAAGAGCCAACTCGAAAACTTTCCTTTTGGCTGATAACTTCCTGCTGCCCGATAGATACGGTGAAAGAGCTTTTGGGTAAGATCTTCCGCATCTGCAGAATTAGACAAGGAACGGTAGAAATAAGCATACATTGGTTTTTTCCAATCTGAGATCAAACTTAAAAGTGCGTCATTATTGCCCTGAGCAATTTCAGCGATCCTTGTTTGCTCCTTATCCACAGGCGATGAATTTATCATATGCGATGCCTTCATTCCAAATTCATTCATACCCAAGGAAAGATTTGGCGATGAATTGAAATTTGACATACATATAAACAACGAAGAAAGGCGAAGAAAGTTTCACCAAAAACCCTTCTAATTGATTATTCTAAAACCAGCGGAATAATTCGGGCAGAATCAACAATCACAAACCCTTCAGTGTCCTGATTACTAACTGTAATCGAATATTCCTGATCTGCTTCAAAGGAAAAAGAACCCAGAGAATGCCAGAGGTTGTCTCCGTCATCTTTTTTACGCTGATCCAGTGTGACCACCATTTTTCCTTTGGCGGAGATTACCTCATAGTTTACCTTGCCTGCCCGGTTGCCATGGGGAAGAAAGGATACCCGCACTTCGTGTAGACCTTTCTTATCCACTTGAAAGGGAAATTTGACCGATCGCATTCCTTTTCCCGTATTTCCATCGTGATAATAACAATTTCCCACAAACGGACGCAGGGAAGAACTGCGAACCCACTCACCCGTGAATTTCGCATTTGTATCATCCACCACAATCCCTGAAACGGACTGCGGATCAACACCCACCCCATAACTGACAATATCTCTCCTCTCCAATTCCAAGACTTGCCCATCCTCTAACAATTTCTTCTTCAGATCTTCATATGACAGAGACTGCACATCCACTTTTGCCTCCAAAGCCAAAACGGCAGCCGTTGCTGCAGACTGGCCCAATATCATGAATACTGGCTCCATTCTTATTGAACCAAATGCAATGTGGGAAGAAGATATACAAACAGGGACCAACAAATTCGAGCATTCCCCGCGTTTAGGAACGAGAGAATCATAGGAGATCTGATAGGGCCCCCCCGGGTTGATCTGAATATCTCCCTCATTAAGAACATAAGCACGGCCTTGTTCATCTTTTGCGACATAACGCTGCACATTATGGGAATCCATGTTGTAAGACCCCATACCCACCGAGTGTGGAGTCTCCTTCTGCCCTTTAAGATGTAATTCTGTCATCACAAAATTACTGACCATACGCCGGGCTTCCCTGACATAGATCTGGTGGGGCCAATGTCCATTATCTTCAAATTCGTCTTTGGCCAACCCCCAGCGGTTCATCCGCAGCCTGACTTCTTCCGGCACCCTGGGATCATTGGCGAGAAAATAAAAGTAGCCCTTCTGATACTGCTCATGCTCAGCCACGATTTGATTTCGCTGGTCATAGGAACCATCAGGGTAGTCATAGTTCATTCCTATATTATCAGTGCTGAATGGACCGTGATTATTGGTATCCGTTTTGGAATTAGGGATGGGATCAAACTTTCCAAATACATGCCGGGACCCCATTTGCAGGGTTCTTAGCAGCAATTCATATTGCGATGGATCGTAGCCTTCGGGCTTCGGGAAAGGGATGCGGTTTTCTTCCACCTGAGTCAAACAAACCCGGAAATTGTATGCCTGCATCTTACTGTCTCCGGAGCCTTCCTCCCCCGGTCCCGAGTTGCTAATCCGGGCAAGTAATCCACTCTGCGGGTTACCTTCCTGAATAAACGGATCGACCATACCGGAAAATTGATGTTTTGTTGCATTCTTGGTCTGCACACCACTCAGAGTTTCCCCATAAACTGAATTAGCTTCCCGTCCCACAAAATAGGAAACCCCAGCAGCAGCCAAGAGATCACCTTCGTAGGTGCAGTCCAGAAACATCTCACCCTGATAAGTATTGCCCGCAAGTGTGGTAATGGAAATTATTTTACCTCCTTCCGTCTGGACTCCTTTTTCTCGATCAAGCCATTCATCCCGGAATACTTGGAGCTGATTTTCTTTCACCCATGATTCAAAAATCATTTCGGCCACCTTCGGTTCGAAAATCCACATGGTTCGTCGATCTCCATCAATCGCGGGTGAACCCTGTCCTCGATTACCATATTCTTCCCGATTTTGCCAAGACCAGGCTTCCGTCCCCTGATAATGCCGCCAAACCCGATGATAAAATTCTCTCGCAATCCCCCCAATTGCCTGTTTCTTGCCACTATCCGTCCAACCAAGACCGCTACTCGAGAGCCCTCCCAGATGAATATCAGGAGAAACGACCAGAACGGTCTTCCCCATTCTTTTAACTTGTACCGCAGAAGTTAAGGCAGCAGAAGTGCCTCCATAAATCACGACATCTGCTTTTTTCACTTCGCCAAAAAGCGTGTGAAACCAGACAACATACCACCCCAAAAAAATTAAAATTATCTTTTTACCCCAAAAGATTCCCATTAACTTCCATGTGTACAAAAACCAATGCGGGTCGCAAGAAAAATGGTTCTATCAGTCAAGAGAATTTAGTGCTTCTGTAATTTTCGGAAATTTAAACGGATAATTATGTTGAGAAAGAATCCTCGAAACCACTTTTAGGCTCTTAAGAATTAGGGTTGAATCAGTGCCAATCATAACCGAGCCCGCGAGTATGGCTGGGGTGGGTGCAGGGAAACCAATTCCCATGGGTGCGAATTCTTTGCGCATGGCCTTCATAAACTGGGCATTGGTGACCGGCCCTGGACTTGCTAGATTCACCGGACCAGAAATTTGCGTATTTGTCATCAAAAACTTGGCGATCCCCACCCAATCATCCAGATGCAACCAACTCATCCACTGATTACCTGGCCCTTGCCTTCCTCCAAGTCCAAATCGGGTCAACCGTCGCAGCACTGGAAACGCACCCCCTCCTTCTCCTAAAACAATACTGATGCGCATGGCGACTTGGCGTACCCCCTCCCTCGATGACTCAAAAAATACTTTCTCCCACGCCCGCCCCACATCCTCGGCAAAACCTTCTGCATTGGTCTCACTGTTTTCATCGTGAGGTTGTAGATCTCCACGAATATCCTTGTAAACCGTCGCGGTGCTGGCATTGAGCCAGACCTTCGGAGGTTCTTCACACTTCTTGATTGCCTCTCCTAATATTTGGGTCGAATCCACCCGAGAGTTTAAAATCAATGCCTTATTTTTTTCGGTGTAACGGCAGTCAATCGAACGGCCCGTAAGGTTAAATAGAGCAAGGGCACCCTCCAATTGTTTGCTCCACGAATCGATGGTTTTGGCATCCCACTTTACAAATTCTCCCTTTAATCCACTTTTATCACTTCGGCCAAGAATAACCACTTCGTATCCATCCTCCAGTAAGGAAGCGGACAGGGATTGTCCCAAGAAACCGGAACCGCCTGCGATTACGACTTTACCGGCAGACTTGCTCACTTCCGGGATAGGTTTTTAAAAACTTTAACAACTTCTTCCACCTGTTCTTCATCAATATGTAAATGTGTGACAAGTCTAAGCGTATTCTCGCCAAGAGCAAAGCAGAGCACCCCTTGCTCCTCGAGTTGTTGTTTCCATTTATCCGCAGATTCTTCAGTTTGCACATACACCATATTGCTTTCCACTGTATTAATGGAGATGTGCAGACCATGGAGCCCCTGAATACTCTCCGCTAATTTACGGGCATGATGATGATCATCTTTTAGCCGATCGAGATTGTGATCCAAGGCATACAATCCGGCTGCTGCCAGAATTCCGGACTGCCTCATCCCGCCACCAAGCATTTTCCGCCAGCGATGGGCTTCCTCAATAAATGGCTTGGTACCAACCAATACACTTCCCACAGGTGCACCCAGGCCTTTTGATAAACAAACCGACACCGAATCAAACATAGCCACCAGCTCACTGGCCCGGTTCCCGCTAGCGACCACCGCATTAAATAAACGGGCCCCATCCAAATGCATCCGACAATCACTCTCCCGTGCAATATCTCCAATCTCATAAAGAGTTTCCAAGCTGTAACAAGTCCCCCCACCACGATTGGATGTATTCTCCAGGCAAATCAGCGAAGTATTGGGAAAGTGACTACGACTACCATCTGATTTCCTGATCCTATTACTTACTTCCTCAGGATTAACCAGTCCATGATTTCCAGGCACCAATGCAATCGAGCACCCCGACAAAGCAGCATAGCCTCCTCCTTCATACACATAGAGATGGCTATACTCCTCAGCTATTATCTCATCTCCCGGCTGGGTATGCGTGCGAATAGCCACTGCATTGGACATCGTTCCACTGGGAACAAAGAGACCAGCTTCCATGCCCAGCAAGCTAGCCATTTTTTCCTCAAGATAAGCGACGGTGGGATCGTCCCCATTCACATCATCCCCTACCTCCGCCCGAGCCATGACCTCCCTCATCCCCTGACAGGGTTGGGTGACCGTATCGCTACGGAGATCTATAATACGGGATGGGGTATTCTCCATCCGCTTAAGCAAGCACCCCTACTTGAGGACTATATTTTTGAAGTAGACCTTCATCGGTGGTCCCTGATGAACCTGAAAGGCAAGCAGACCATCTGCCCGACGGGTTTTTTCATCATTATCAATCACTTCGGACATCTTTACTCCATTGATGTAGTGTGTGAATGTATAGCCCTTGGCAGTAATACGATAGGTATTCCATTTGCCTTTTTTAACAGCCTTACCCAACTCCTTAGTGTCACCAAATTTTTCCACTTTCTTCTGTAATTTTCCTTTTTCATTCAAAGTGAGTGTCGTCTTATCCCCGCGCATGGAGAGAATTCCACGAAACGCCTCACCATAGCAGATTCCGGTAAACTTATCGCCTGCTTCAAAATCTGCCTGATAGCCACCGATCCTCCATCCGTCGTGCTTTCCAGGCTTCACAAAACTTCGGTACTGAATTCCACTATTCCCGGCATCAATTTTACATTCCAAGGTAAGATCAAAATCCTTAAGCACCCCACCCTTCCAAATCAGAAAAGTATTTCCCTTGGTCGGATTCTCCTTCGTATTTTCACCAACGATAGCCCCGTCTTCCACACTCCAATGAATAGGATTGCCGTCCCAACCCTCAAGGGTTTTTCCATCGAAAAGAGATTTTTCTCCAAGCAGAGAAAAGGAAGTGAAAATGAACAGGAGAGTCAGAGATAATTTGTTATGCATATAATCCATATGTCTGACTCTCATCAATTTAGGCAAGGAAAAGTTGACCCAACACAACTTTTCTTATCCAATCAAATGCTCCTCTCATGATCCAGGTTCAAGATCTTAAAATACATTACGGCGAATTCGTCGCAGTAAATAATCTCTCTTTTTCCGTAAAACAGGGAACGATTTTTGGGCTCATCGGGCCGAATGGTGCAGGCA
>NZEN01000032.1 GCA_002689665.1 Opitutia bacterium
ACCAAAAAGTATGGGAACTTGAAGTTGGAGAACTTTTGACCAACGGTTGGGGGGATGGTCCACGCACAACTCCAACGGTTGCAGATGGAAAAGTCTATGCTCTGGGAGGCAAAGGGAATCTTGTCTGTGCAGACGCAAGAACAGGTAAAAAGATTTGGGATATACATATGGTAAAAGATCTCGACGGTAAGGTTCCAGGCTGGGGATATACGGAATCTGTATTGATTGATGAAGGACGAGTAATCTGTACCCCTGGTGGTAAAGGTGGTGCCATCGCCGCATTGGACGCCAAAAGCGGAAAAATTTTGTGGAGATCCAAGGAGTTTACGGAACCTGCCCAATACTCATCCCCCATCGTGATAAATCATGGTGGTAAACGACAATATGTTCAGCTCGTGATGAAAAAACTTGTGGGTATCGACGCCAAAAATGGAAAAGTAGTCTGGACCTCGGACTGGCCAGGAAAAGTGGCTGTTATCCCAACTCCCATTTACAGTGATGGACATGTTTATATTTCTTCGGGCTATGGAATCGGATGCAAACTCGTGGAATTGACATCCTCTGGGGCGAAGGATGTTTATGACAATAAGATCATGAAAAACCATCATGGGGGAGTCATCAAGATCGGTGATTATGTGTATGGCTATTCCGACGGATATGGGTGGGTTTGCCAGAATTTCAAAACCGGTGAATTGGTCTGGAACGAAAAGAAAGCTCTGGGCAAAGGAGCGATTGCCTATGCAGATGGTCGCCTATATTGCCTTGGCGAAGGAGATGGAAGGGTCATCTTAATAGAAGCAACCCCGAAAGGATGGAATCCTCAGGGAGAATTTACCATCTCACCGCAAACCCAAAAAAGAAACCCCAAAGGCAAAGTTTGGACTCACCCAGTCATCGCCAATGGCAAAATGTACCTACGTGACCAGGAACTTATTTTCTGCTACGATATTAAAATGTAACAAAATAGAAAAAATTTTAAATATGTTTAACAAGGATATTGCATTTAATTTTGAAAACCTTATTAAATCGATCTTTAAAATTAAACTACTAAACTATAAAATAATGAAATATATCGCTTCTTTGTTACTACTTCCAAGTATCATATTCGCCAGTTCTATCGGAACTAACTCAATTGGCTTCAAGGTTGGCCAAACAAATGTTGGTGGAGAAATAGACGGTGTAAAAGGTGAATGGGATGGATTTGGCCTTGAGCTCAGCGGTAATTTTAACATCACCAACCAAGATAAATACGGTGTGGATGCATTGTTTGATGCAACTTTCGGAAGTGGTCTAGAGGGACCGCTCGGAACTGAATCAGATGTCACGAAAATATCTGGTGGTCTTAGACCGTACATGAATCTATCTGGTTTTGTAGTTTTTGCTGATATAGGGTTTGCCCACGGTGAATTTGAAATTTCAGGCGTTGATGATGCATCAGAGACTTCATTTGCTCCCGGTTTGGGTTTTGAATTAAAGTTAGAAAACTTGGTAATTAGACCCTCTGTCAATTGGGTAGAGTTTGGTTTAGGGGGAGATGGTACTTTTTTTAATCTTCCTATTTCATACTCATTCAACGAAAAATACGACCTAACAGCAAAGTATGATGTCGCTTCTTTTGATTCAGAAAATGTACCAGGGCTTGGAGCTTTTAATTACATCTATGATTCCATCACTATTGGTGTAGACTACAAATTCTAATTTTTAAATTTCATCACAAAAAAAAGCCCGGTCATTTGGCCGGGCTTTTTTGTTAAAGGAAGAAAGCTTTTATCTACTCCAACCCTAAGACCTTTTTCCCTTCTTCTGATATCATACGCGGGTTCCACTGCGGTTCCCATACAATATCGACTTCGGCAGATTCCACCGTTCCTAATTTCTGGATCCTGGTTTTCGCATCATCGGCAATGACCGGGCCCATACCGCACCCCTGAGCGGTGAGTGTCATCTTTATAAAAATTTGCTTTCCTTTCTCTCCCTCTTCGATTTTCAGATCATAGATAAGGCCAAGGTCGACAATATTGACCGGAATTTCGGGATCATAACATCCACGAAGTGCTTCCCAGACTTGCTGCTCATCAAAAGGACCTTCGGACTCGTNAGCTTCTTGATCGGCCTNTAAAACNTNCGCTTTAATCTCTTCTCCCAANGCCGAGAGTTGGTCTTCCCCNACCCTATACATACCATTGGCGTCACGGAGGGTTACTGAATTTCCGAGAGACTGGGCAATTGTGAATGTGGCACCTTCTGCAAGAGTGACTTCATCACCAGCGGGAATGATAGTGGCAACACAGTTTGAATTGAGCGTGATTTCCTGATTCATAATTTTATTTTCCATGGATTAAATCCAAGCTGAGCTCGATACCATGGTAGAATACCATATACTCCCAGAGGATCATTAAGTGACTTCATGATTGGTTCGATATCATAAAACTTTTTAACAAGAGGGTTCTGAACAGAACTGCCGTCCAAAGACACCCCATCCTGACGAACTTCTAACAATTCAGCAATNGCTTCAGCAGGGGTTCTGACTTTCGGAAATTCCTCAACTTCAAAATCACTCCCAAGTTTAGCCAGCTTGGAGGCCTTTACAATTGCCTTGGAAAGCCCCCCCAATTCATCGACCAAGCCACGGTCGAGGGCTTCCTGCCCTGTCCATACTCTTCCCTCTGCCAAGTTTTCGACATCGGTAAGGGTCAACTTTCGACTCTCCCCAACAAGCGATAGAAATCGTTGATAGGTTTGATTTACATACTCCTGAATAATATTGATCTCCTGATCAGTCTTGGGCCGGGCGACTGAAAAAATGTCCGATGATTTGTTCGTCTTCACCCGATCCCAGTTCAACCCATAATCCGAAGCCAGTGACTCAATATTTGGCAAAATTCCAAATACTCCGATGGAACCAGTAATTGTCTGTGGTCCGGCAAGGATTGAATCGCTTGCAGTCGCAATCCAATATCCACCTGATGCCGCTACCGGCCCCATCGAAACAATAACCGGCAGTCCGGCTTCCCTCGCACGAATTAGCTCAAAAAGAATCGCTTCTGATCCTGAAACACTTCCCCCTGGGGAGTTTATTCGTAAGACAATCGCTTTGTAAGTTTCTTTATCTTTTCGGATCTTACGTATTCTCCTGGCGATTTTATCTCCGCCCACATTTTGTCCGTCATCAACTGATCCATCAACNATTGCTCCCTCGACATAAACAACGGCAATTTTNTTACNATCATCATCCTGCTCCANAGGGTTGGGCCTTAGTCTCTCCAGGTAATCCCCAAAATCAACCTGAACAAAAGTGTTTTCCTTCTTCTCCGCGGCACCCAATTCGACAAGACGATCGATTACGCCACCGAAATCATCAATCCGGTCGACCAAGCCTTTGGCCACTGCATCCTCAGGCTTCCAAAGAAACTTTTCACTCAATGTCATGTTCAGATCCTGCCAGCGCATCGATCTGGCGGTTGCAATAGTACGCAGATAGTGTTCCCAACGAGCATCCAACAGATTCTGTACCTGTGCCCGATTATCCTCACTAAACTGATTATTGGTGAAAGGCTCAACCGCACCTTTAAATCGTCCCGTTCGTACAACCTGAACACCAACGCCATATTTTTTCAGTGCATCACCGAGAAAAAGTTGTTCGCTGGCAAGACCCGGCAATAACATAGTACCCGCTGGATCCATCACCAATTCATCACAAATGGAATAGACCAAGTAATCCAGCTGTCTTGGACTGTGTAAATAACCAATGATTTTCTTTCCACTCTGCTTGAAATTCTCCAAAGCACGAATGAATTCGAGGATTGTTTCATAGCCACAGCCATAGCCGGATGGAACGAAGCCACCGGTTATGAAAAGCCCCTTGATATTCTTTTCTCCGGAGGCTTTTTCTAGTGCATCCACTACTTCACGCAGATGGTAACCGGGTATCATCTCTTCATCTGCTAGGGCTTGCCTTGTCAAATCCTCCAAGCTGATTTCGGAAGGACGGTCCGTCAGGTTCATCGTCAGGTCCAGGACGAGAAAGCTATCTTTTTTAATCTGCTTTTCAGTCGGACTTAAGAATGATCCGGCAAAAAAGGAAAATAAAATCAAAGAAAGAACGGCAAATAGAGCAGCAGAAACAAACAAAACTGCCATTCTTCTTAAAACATCTTTAAAAAAAGCTTTCATCTAGAGCTAAAAAACAGACCTTTTTGGCTTAGGTCGAAGAAAATCTTTGCCACCTGACGAAAAGGCTACAAGTTTGCCATCCATGAGTTTAGAACAACTATCTGTTGAAAGAAAAGCACTTCGCATCAATCTAGATTCCAAAAAGTACGGCACTTTTGCCGAGATTGGTGCCGGACAGGAGGTCGCTCGCCATTTTTTCCAGGCTGGAGGAGCGGCAGGAACCGTTGCCAAGACCATGTCCGCGTACGACATGAAGTTCAGTGACAAGATTTATGGGGAGGCTGGGAGATATGTATCCAGGAAAAGGCTTGTTCAAATGATGGCTCACGAGTTTGGTCTGCTCCAGGACAGACTCTCCTCGGATCGTGGAGCAGAAAGTCAGTTCTTTGCTTTTTCTAATACCGTATCCGCATTAAATTTCCATAAGACTAATGAATGCCACGGATGGATGGGCATTCGCTTTCAACTGGAACCTCTTGGCGAGATGCACGATATAATCCTGCATGTCAGAATGCTCGACCGCGAGAACCGTCTCCAACAGGAAGCCATTGGTATGCTCGGAGTAAACTTAGTGTATGGAGCTTTTCACCTGCATGAAAATCCGGATGATTTTATTCAGAGTCTTGCTGACGGAATCGATGTTGAACGAATCGAAATCGATATGATTGAGTTTAACGGTCCCAAGTTCGATAAATTCGACAACCGAATTTTATGCCTCAAACTTACCCAAGCCGGACTCACTGATGCGATCATGTTTGATCAGCAAGGGTTTGTGGTGCAAGCCTCAGAAGTCCTCTACAAACGATCTTGTTTGATTGAACGGGGTAGTTTCCGTCCGGTCACGAAGGTAAACCTCGATATGCTGGAGAATGCCAAAACACAATTCATCAAAAGGGAGCAAGTGGATGAAAACGAACTGATGGTTTTCATGGAGCTAACCTTGGGCAGTTTAGCCAATGAAGGAACCATTGACTACAAGGATTTCATTTCACGAATCGAGGTGATTAATGCCTGTGGTTACGGAGTCTTGGTCTCTAATTATTTTGAATATTTTAAACTAGCATCATACCTCAGACGCTTAATCAAAAAACCCATTGGCTTGGTCATGGGCCTCAACAATTTGGCTGATATTTTTAAACAAGAATATTATTCAAACCTAGAAGGTGGTATTTTGGAGGCCTTTGGTGTCTTATTTAAAGACAATATTCGAATTTACGCTTATCCGGTGGAAAAAGAGACTTTCGAAAGATATCGTCAGCAATTCCGAAGAGGAGATAATGTCAGCATTACTGAATCATCAGGAGGGTTGATTAATGTGGAGAACCTATTGGTTGCTGATAATTTAAGAAATCTTTACAAGTATGTTCGCGAAAATGGGTTTCTTGAAACAATCAAGGAATGCAATCGGGACAATATGAAATTTTTCTCGCGTGATATTTTTGATCAAATTGTCCAGAGAAAAGCAGGCTGGAAAGACAACCTACCCGAAGGTGTAGCCAAAATGATCGAATCTAAAAACTTATGGTCAGAGGGTAAGAAATAAATTTATCCACCATTATATTTCTAAATTTTAAGAGATGTACCTGACCAACAGAGAAAGAGTTTTGAAGGTACTTTGGAAATTAATTACAAGACCTTCGCAGTCTCCAAGCTACTTTCATAATTTAATCACGGAGAAGTCGCCTCTTGCTCTAAAATTGCCCTGGTGGTCCTATGATGCAATCAACTTTATCAGAAAATTAGAACTCAATAATTCCTTTGAATGGGGCAGCGGAGGCTCTACCCTTTTTCTGGCAAATATAAGTGGGCAATTAACTACCATCGAAAATGATTTCGCATGGTACAACAAGCTACAAGTCGAATTAAAAGAGAACCAGGTAGATAATGTTTCTTTGTGCAAAAAGGATATTAATTTATCAAGTCCTGAAAATTTCAAGCATTCTGATTATTTCAATTCGTTGGATAAGAAGTATGATTTAATCGCAATCGATGGAGAGGACCACTTTGGCCCTGATTCCAGCTGGTCGGCTCGTGTCGAATGCTTTGAAAAAGCTCAGGGCTTCATAAACCCGAATGGTTTGATTATCGTTGATGATTCCTGGAGATATCCAGAAATTGAAAAATTATCCAGAGCATCCTCAAACAAAAAATTTGAAAGTTTAGGACCGGCAAGAAGAGGAGTGACCAGTACTGATATTTATTTCTATTAGATTTTAGAACTCAAAATCAGCAAAAACGATTCTGTGGTCAGAACCAAGGAGGCAAAGATGAAATCCGCCTATTTTTGCAGAATCTGGAACTAATTTCTTAAAAAGCTCAGGGGAAGCTAGCAGGTAGTCAAAGCGGGAATAACTATCCTGTTTGTCCCAATAGTGAGTCCAAAAATGGCCTTCTTTATCACGGCATTGAATCATCTTTGTTAGTTCCGAATTATTAACTTGTAAAAACCTTTTGATCGTTGCCGAGTTCTTGTGATCATTGAAATCTCCCAGCACTAAATACTTTGGATCTTTGTAAGGAGCATGCTTTTCCCTGATATAATCACGAATCACACGGGCTTCTTTTTCCCGACGAATGGAAGCTTCAGGGTCATCCGGCCTCTCGGTCCATTTACTTTTCAAATGGAGGTTGAATAAAGACCATTTTGTACCCCCAGTATTGAACTCAACTTCCATCAGTCCACGACTGGGAGATCTTCGCCCCTCAAAATACTTAAAGCTTAAATCTTTTGGGGCATCAATTAGGGAAAAGGGAATCTTGGATAGAAGAGCTAAATGCCTGGCCTCCCCATCTTCCTGACCAGTCAACCATGCCGAATATCTAAACTGAGTGCCGTTAGTTGAGTTTAAATCCTCCCATAATTCTTCAAGATATATGGGTTCCCCCATTTCCTGTATGGCTAGAATATCTGGATCGGACTGATTAATAACTGAACGTATAATGCGACGTTCCTTTCGAGGCTTTGGGTAATCTTCCTTCCATCGCCCCGAAACCAACCTGTCCATCACCAAGTAATTTTCGACATTGTAAGAGGCTACACGAATTGTTTCCGCACCGACAAAAGGGGTGCAAAAAACACAAATAAGTGAGCAAAGAAAAATAAGGGTATATCTATCCACGACCGCGAATTATATTAACATTTAACCTCTTATTTCGAGGAACTTCATTCCTGTCTTTAAATTGTCCGGGATCTGTCGAGTTGCGAGCATTGTAAGTATCCTCGGTCATGTGGGATAGGTGAATAGCTTGGAATGGATAAATACCAGAATATCCCTTACCCCACCGAAAAACCATACCGCTGGTGCTTGCAGGAGTAATTTTTATTTTGTGAGAACCGAAGGGTTTACCCATAAATTCAGCAGATTTAATCGGGTTCCAATCAGCACCTGTAAATTTCTTCATGATATCATCCCATTTTGTCATCATCGGAATCTTGGCTCGTTTCGATTCTAATGGGTCGATGTAAAGAGATCCATCACCCACAAGAGGTTCAATGTCCTCCAATTGCATATTGGTTACATCGGGAATGAAATTAGGTGAATGAAATGCAATAGAGAAAGTTGTTGGATGCTCTTCTTTTCGGTCTTCGTCAATCTCTCCCCAAAAACTTAAACCGCGGTGATTAATCTGAATGTTGTATTCAAATGTAGCGTTGTTATCGAACATTCCTTTGATCGTAGTCTCTTCCCGATCCATGGAAACGGGAGGCGGTTCCTCAAAAGAGACTACTCTCCTATGCTTCCACTGGCGGTTCCGCTCTCCGGGATTCAAGTAATAAACGGGCCGAAAATTAATACTTAATGGAACCCGTTGTGCTCTATCGCCGAGCCCTTCTTCCCCTTGTTTGGCTTGGTTTTTAAGCCAAAGGTGAACAACATATCCATTACGATGTAAGGCCACATCATAAACTGCACTTTCCAAAACGGTGTTATAGTTTTTCCATTTACCCTGAGTGTAATGAGAAAGACTTCCTCCTTTGCTTTCCGCAATTTTTGGATCTAAAGGCATCAGTTGAGCTTTTAATCGGCGAAGACCTTCAGCCAGAGCCTGTGAATCTGGGTCGAGGCGTTCCCAGCCCAATTCGTAAGGGCGGTTTGGGTTATTTCTCATCAGGAGAGTAACTCCTTCATCTCCTGCATCCACATACATTGCCTCGATTTCAGTACCTGTGGAGCTCATCCATTTATGATATCGGGAAAGATCAGCCTCCACTAGGGTGGGTACTTTCATTTTTTTTCTCTTGTTCGCTTCCTCGGCTCGCATTTTGTTTCTTTCCTGTAGATCCTTGTTGAGTTTCTTCGCAAGAGCCTGAGAATCTTTGGTCAGACGAGCCAAGGGAACCGTGACTTCCGATCGGCCTTGATTCATCAGTAAATTAATATCCGCA
This sequence comes from Opitutia bacterium, assembly GCA_002689665.1. Taxonomy (GTDB): domain Bacteria; phylum Verrucomicrobiota; class Verrucomicrobiia; order Opitutales; family Seribacteraceae; genus Seribacter. Next base: position 8,561 of record NZEN01000032.1, read on the forward strand.
TCCGAAATCGAGATAAACTTCGCTTTTATCAAGGATCCGTTAGTCGCCTGCCA
>NZEN01000033.1 GCA_002689665.1 Opitutia bacterium
GTTGTATTTTTCATTCTTCATTTTTCCCATCTCTCTCCCGGCTTTTGTCCCCGGTTATTTCACTCTCTACTACGGGGGGTCTTATACTATTGGGTAAAAAATATGTAAAAAGCAATTAGAAATGTCGTATAATTAGTGTAATTCCAATTGAAATAGCGAAATAAATTCGATTTTTTAGAATGTCGTATAATCTTTTTTTATATATACTTACACTTTTTTGTAAAGATGCTATTTTTTTATTTTTATATATAATTAGCACTATTTACTAGTCTAGTTCAGTAAATTCACCGATCCGTTGAGCTTGTAATATCGCTACAATAGTGAATACAAAATTTCAATTGATTTTTCGTTTTTTCAATTGGAAAATTGATATTATTATTTGCGGTTTATTAATGTCTAACGACCGCTTAGCGAGTTCAATGGAACCCGTTCGCACCATTCACCTGACAGGGAGGCTAGAAGGTCTAGGTGATGATTTTGTTACTAAATTAATTCATAATGGGTTTGCAGTGACTATAGAGCAAGAACAATTGGCTAGGATAAGAAATAAACTTGAGTTGGAATTAGCTCATTTATCAGCTGATATAAACGAGTTAAAACGAAATGAAATTGATCTCAATGATATTGTAATTCACTTTTCTCCAAACTATGAAGTCAGTGATTTATTTGTTGATATTACCAAATCATGCCCATCAATCATGGTAACTAAAGGTCTCAATTCTCAACCAAAAGCGTTAGAATTTGCCGATACTATTGTCGAGGTTTATGACTTGATTCCTAGTGCAAGTTGCGAAAACTTCCAGTCAAATAATCTCGACCAAATATTGCAATCATGTCATTTAGAGGATAAAGTGGAGTTTCACTCTGACTTGCCTGCAAGATACTGGTGGTTATCACAACAAGATGCCATATCAGGTCTTGTTGGACTGGTCACTTGTCACTCTTTACCCAAAGGAGTAGTTCCTATGTGTGGTCGTAGAGAATGGAGTTTATCTGACACATTTGATCAACTAAGTATGCTATATCATAGAACGCTTGCCGGTGCTAGCGGCCAATTTTCTCTAAATCACTTAGAACCAAGCCCAGTAATAGGCGCTGGAGTAAAGCCGGTTGCTGATGTGCTAGTCGGTAAAAGGCCAGATTTAACTAATCTTCACGAAGCGATGCTCGAATCTAGTGACGCTGGGTGGCGCCCTATGGTGCCTCTAAGAACTGCTCTAATGTACTACCTTGCGTCTAAGTTGGAATAATTACAACGTTTGAGGTCCGCCTTCTGGAATAACGGTTAAACTTGTCAGATTTCCAAACAAAGTAGGGCCATTAGTGAATGTTCCAAAAATACCTGTATCTCCATTCGGATTGTGAGAGAGAGCTAACCAAGGACGACCATAAGCGTCAATCTGCATGTCTATAAAATCGCCAAATCCGCCACATCTTTCGTATCCGCAGGTAGGGCTTGCGTTGTCTAGTGGGTCATCATCAGCGTTTATTTGAACCGTAGTGATTAGCGGTGTTTCATTGAATGCATCAGTCATTACAGAGATATAGCCATTCCACAATCCATCTCCATCCTCACCAATATAGCCAAATGCAACTCGACCAGGATCTCCTGCAATCACTACTGGGAATCCAGTGCCTTGAAGGTGATTTGGAGCAACCATTACAGCATCAGACCAAGTTTCAGCATCATCAGTAGAATATGAGAAGTATGGTAAATTATCGATGCCCATCCACATAGCATAGACATTGCTTTGAGTATCGGTGTCAACCTGAGCTTCTTCAGCATTCCAGGTATCTGCAGTTCCAGATTCTTCAGTAGGCAGCACATGTTCAGTCCATGTTATCGCACCATCTTCGGTTTTGTACATTGAATAGCCTGTTCCATCACAACCGATTTGTCCGCGATAGAAATTGCCATTTTCTGCACCAATTATGTGTGCTGATAGCCCACCGCTTTGACAATCGACTGGTGCACCTGGTAGTTCAGGGCCCCATGTGAATCCCCCATCTTGACTAGCAGAGCACAACGGCGCAGGATAGTTTCCATTGATACAAAATACCCACAAGGTTTCATGTAAAATACCGCCATAAGGAGATGATGCAATTGTTTGATGATCTTGTACCGAATAACCGGTAGCAATTGATGGGCCAGTCCACGATGCGCCTTCATCGTCAGACCATTCAACAGTCATACCTCCAAGTGCATGCATGTCAAATTTCATAATTCTGTCAGTCCAGGGGTCGACATAGACATATGGATCATTTGAATTAGCAACAGGAGGGAACGCTCCATAAACGTCTTGGCAGTTATAATCAGCAATCGAAGTCATCTCAACCATGTTACTGCATTGCACAATTGCAGTTGAGCCTGAGTTCCCATTACCCCAGCTAGTGATGTAAAGATTGCCAGTTGAAGTAATCCCCATTGTCGGTTCAAATGTTGACATCCCAATACTATAGTATGATGATGATGAATAGAATGGAATATTTTCGCCACCAAGGGCTGTTGTGTTATTCATGGCATTCATGCCGCCAGGATAATGGTACCAAGTTCTGCCATCAAGCATGTCTTCAAAGTCAAAAAATTCTGAAGTCTCTTCCACAACAGTGACTTCTTCCTCTCCAAAACACCCCGACAGCGATAATAGGCTCATCATTAAAATTACCAGTATTGCATTAGTTTTTCTCATGTCACGTCACTCCTAAATATATCAGCGCCAATTAGTGGCAATAATACGCTCGCATCACCCTCAACACACACATTTGGTGCTTCTGGTCGCATTTTCCCCCAAGATATTGCTTCTCTTAACCTTGCTCCAGATAAACTTCCATCATGTTCTGGGGCTGTAGTAATGTATACTGCCGAATCTAGGCCGCCACGATATTGATTCCACCATATTACATGGTGTTTAGATATCCCACCGCCGACCATTAGGGCATTTGATAATTCCACATCCCATGTCAAATCGCTCATCACTTGTTCATCGGCAAGAGTGTCAATATGGAAGTCACGGTACTTTTGTCTAAACATGAATAACTGGGCACCTATTGAACCATCAGTTATTCCAGGGATACATACAGGGATTTTGTTTTTCCAAGCCCAGTAAATTAGTGAGTCTTCTTTACCTATTCTCTTGCCTAGTTCCCATACCAAATGAATTGAGCCAAAGCCAATCCAAGCGTCTGCTCCAGTAAGTCCAGTTTCTTCTAAGCGAGACTGATATATGTCTTCCAAAGCAGGCATTACAACTTGTTCAATTATTTCCCCATATGATGAATTAGGGACTATCACGTTGCCCAGTCGCATCAATGAATGCTCGCCCAGTTCAATATCATCNAATTCGAATGAGCCGTGGTANTAATTNTGGTAAGATCTTGCAATATCNTGNTCAAGTGTCCCGCAAGTGGTTGATACAACGTTGAACATTTTGTGTTTGATTGATTCNACAAAGAAACTNCTTGTCCCGGTAGCACACAAACATGCAGGGAAAGATAGCCAATTGGTTACTTTTGTTGAATCGCCAGANACNTNGTCTATTTTGGATTTCATATCTTTGAGTATNTCTCTTGCAATGGCTAGCTTGGTGGCNGTAAATCCTCCAGCAGATGACATCTGGTCAATCAATGACTTGGGGCTACTCATCGCTGAGAAATCATAGTCTGATACAGGGATGTCAAAGTCATCCGGAGTAATCGCCATGGTCATCCCAATTCTTGCTTAAACATGAATCTGTTTATTGCTCAAAGTAACTTTTCTAGTCTAAAAATTCGGTCTCGTAATCTAGCGGCTCGTTCGAAATCTAGTTGCTTTGCGGCATTTTCCATCTCTGCTTTTATCTCAACAAGAAGGTTGGATAATTGTTCAGGGCTCAAGGCGCTTTCGACATCTTCCGAGTCATTATTTTCCAATTCAAAATTCGAATTTTCAATTGAGTTTTTATTTTGAGTGGTACTGCTCCATGACCCCGCACCCAGTCCTAACTTGTGCGCCCAATCTCCGTCATTACGGCCACCTTTCTTACCCACCAAACGCTTTACTCCAGCCGAGTTATCTGTTCCAGAAATGAAGTCTTCATCTTTAGAGTACATTGCAGGTAATGCTTTGACAATCGTTTTTGGCACAATTCCGTGCTTTTGATTATATTTATCCTGTCGCTCTCTTCTTTCTAACGTCTGTTGAATCGCGGCTGCCATCGCCGGTGACATCTTGTCAGCATAGAGAATAACTCTACCATTCTCATTTCTTGCAGCCCTACCAATAGTTTGCAAAAGGCTGCGCTCATTTCTCAAGAATCCCTGCTTGTCTGCATCGAATATTGCGACTAAACTGACTTCTGGGATATCAAGTCCTTCTCTAAGCAAATTGATTCCAACTATTACATCGATATGGCCAATCCTTAGTGCATTGATAATCTCAGATCTCTCGATTGTATCGATTTCTGAATGAAGGTGATGAGACTTTATGCCCATGCTGTTGAGATATTCGGATACTTCTTCTGCGAATTTAATGGTCAAAACGGTAATTAAACAGCGTTCATTTTTGGCAACCCGCTCATTTATTTCTGAAAGAAGATCGTTGACTTGACCTTCAGTCGAGCGAACTTCGATATTGGGGTCTAACAATCCAGTAGGGCGAATTTCCATCTTTGCTATATGCTGGATTGATTGAATCATATCATACATGCTCTCAGCTTCAGGGTGTTTTTTACTAAGGGTAGGTGCGGCTGCCCCTCCTTTAGATTGAGCGTGTAGTAAACCATTAGGGATTTCCTGTTTGGTTACCTCGCATAAATGTCGCAATTCTCGCTCACCAGGGGTTGCGGAAACGTAGACCATTTGTGGGACAAGTGATTGAAATTCTGGAATTTTCAAAGGCCTGTTGTCTGCTGCGGTAGGTAGTCTAAATCCATGCTCAATGAGGTTCTCTTTTCTTGCTCTGTCACCATGATACATTCCCCCAACTTGAGGCAGACTTACATGCGATTCATCCATAATCACTAAGAATTTCTCAGGATTACCATGAAACTGTTTTGCACAAGCTGCAAAGAAATCGAGTAGACAATATGGGCGTTGCCCTCGTTCTCTGCCATCAAAATGCAATGAGTAATTTTCAATTGATTGACAGTGTCCAATCTCTCTTAACATTTCTAAGTCATAGCGGGTTTTTTGCTCAATTCTGTGCGCTTCTAATTCTTTACCAACACTCTTGAAATGAGCAATACGGCCATCTAGTTCTGTTTCAATAGATTCAAGAGCATTTTCAAAACGTTCTGGGCTAGTCATAAAAAATTCCTTAGGGTGTATCCATGCTTCATCCAATGTATCTAGTACTTCCCAGGAGACTGGGTCACAAACCTGTATTTTGACAACACCATCAAAATCAAACTGGATTCTCAAAGGGTCATCTCTTGATGGCATCCAAACATCTAGCACCTCTCCTCTTAGTCGGCAACTGCCTCTTGCCAGATCGGTATTGGATCTAATATATTGCAGACCAATTAATTCTCTAAGCAGGTCTGTGGGTTCAATTTGTTGTCCAATGTGGCACCTGACGTGAGATTCTAGGAAGGTTTCTGGTGGATTCAGCCCATAGATGCATGATACGGAGGAGACAATAACACAATCTGGTCGGCTGACTAATGAAGCAACAGTAGCGAATCTTTCTTGTTCTATCCGTTCATTAATTGACAATTCTTTGTCGATGTATAAATCACGTTTAGGGAGGTATGCTTCGGGTTGATAATAGTCGTAGTGGGAGACAAAGTAGTCTACGGCATTTTCCGGAAAATACCCTGCCATTTCTTGATATAACTGTCTTGCTAGCGTCTTGTTGTGACTCATTATTAGAGTCGGGATATTTAGTTTCTCAATTACTTGAGCCATGGCGAAAGTTTTGCCACTGCCAGTTACTCCAAGCAATACGCAGCGTTCTTGAGAATTTTCCAATTGAGAAATCAAATTTTCAATTGCTTTAGGCTGGTCTCCAGCAGGTTTGAACTCAGAGTGTAGGATAAATCGCTTTTTATCCGGGCTTAAGTGCTCTAAAGCAGCACCTTCAAGTGCTTTTGAAATATCAAAAGGATCTCTCAACTCGATATCTGCATCTTCAATGTCGAGATTAGCGATTGCTTCAAATTCGCCGCTATCGTCCCAATCGCTTGACATTTCACTCCCCCGTTGTGCTTAACTAGTGGCGAATGGTTTTGAATTATGGTATTGGTCAAGGCAAGTACAATCCACCGTTAACATGGATTATACTTCCAGTTATGTAGGATGAGTCTTCACTGATAAGGAACGATATAGTTCCAGCCATATCTTCAGGGGTTCCAACTCTCTTTAGAGGTACTTCATGTTCTCTTTGTTGCCGCTTTTCTGAAGAGTCGCCAGCCAGTATTGCCGTGTCAACATAGCCTGGAGCTAGTATGTTTACTCGTTTTCCCTCTGGCCCTAATTGTTGGGCTAAAGAACGGGCCCATACTGCAAGAGCTGCCTTTGAGGCTGAATAATCAGCACCGTGTGGTGAGCCTCTTGTCCCTAGTTGTGAGCCAACTACTACCATTCTTGCATTATCTGTCATGTGTGGCTGTACTGCTTTGTAAACTCCAACCGCACCTTCGAAATTGATAGCCATGGTATTTCTTAATGTTTCAATTGTCATTTGATCTGCTGCGACTCGGTGGTAAGCACCATGATTTAGAATCAAAACATCGATTTTCCGTGCCATCCAAGGGTGAATCGCTAGTAATCCAACTTCTCCATCATTAGCGCAGTCGACTTTCACCGCAAGTGCATCATAACCGCTTTCTCGTATTTCATCAACTAGCATTTCGGCCGGCTTAGATGATGTGTTGTAAGTTAGTAATACATCATAACCGTCCTGTGCAAGACGTTTACAAGTTGCAGCACCAATCCCTTGGCCGCCTCCAGTAACTAGGGCAACAGGTCGGCTCATAACAGTGCTAAACTGTCATTATCCATAACTTAAACGAATCATGAAAGGAACTGAGCAAGTTGTGGAGGCTGCCAACCTTCAGGCTTGAGCACCTTTCCATCTTCCCGTCGAATCACTTTACCATTGACTAATTTAGCCATATTTGATCGATGAACCTCATTAAATGCATCATCGTAAATATTCTGCATCCCATGATTGATTATCGTTCCAGCAAGAATGTAACCAATATCGGCAAGTGCATCAAGAACTTCAACTAAATCACCTGCTCTTGCTGCCTCTGCATATTCTTCAACTTCCTCTTTGAGCAATTTGATTCTAAGTTCAATCATCTCTTCAGGGCCTAAGTCAGGTTTGTCCAATTTAGGGATTTCAAAAGCCTCATTAAATTCAAGCAGAGATGCAACGATTGGGTTCATAAGTCGACTTAACCCTATACAGCCCTTCAACATTTCATTAGGTGAACAATTGTACTTCTCAATGTAAACAATTAGTGCATTGATGGTATTTCTAAGGGTCATATCGAAGGGTAGCGTTTGATCCGACCCACTGCAACCC
>NZEN01000034.1 GCA_002689665.1 Opitutia bacterium
TTTCCGTAGGAAAACTTAATTTTGAATCCATCCAAATCCCTCGGGGCTATCGCGGTTCCACTACCTGATTCTTCCCTTGGGTCTGTCGTTTGATCTTCTTGCGATGATCCCAAAAAATCGAAGCGGAAATCCCCACTTCCTTCCAAATCTTTGTAAATGTTTGGTTCGTTGGTTGCCTCAAATGTTCGGTCTACTTGGTCTGATTGCAGATATACAAAGTCTTCGTATGTTCCACTTCCGGTAGTTTCAGTACTGAAGTTAAGGGTGTAGATATCATTTGCACGATCATTACCATAAATTGTTACAACAACTGTGTCGCCATTCGTCTCTGCATCGTAATCTCCTGCTGTTGAGCGGTTTGTACCAGATTCATCATCCATCTCAAAGGCTTGATTACGCGAAAATTCGATGACAGAGGATTCATTTCCGTAGGAAAACTTAATTTTGAATCCATCCAAATCCCTCGGGGCGAAAAAGGTTTCAGCAAATGAGAATGAACTCGTGAAAAACAGAAATAAGAAGACGAGGATAAATTTTTTCATAAAAAAATTTTTAAGGGGTGAACAAAATATTAGTCAGCTGACTTTTTTAATGATTCAGCGAAAATACCTTCTTTGCAAGATTTTATTTTTTAAGAATTCTGGGAGAAATCGACAGAAAAGAGGAAATAAAATTCTGTGTGAAAAACTTCCCTCATAATTTACAGATGAGGATGGTTTTTCGATCTTTTTTAATATTCGACTGGCAACTACCTTAGGATTAGGCGAATCAAAAAGTTGCTTTTCAATTTGGATCCAAGAACTCTCCATTTTTCGGGATCTTCTAACTGCTGTATCTCTTTTTGAAACTCTGCTGTTAAACTCAGTATTAACATCTCCAACAAGCAGATCCATAAATTTAGGATAATTTTCGTATTCTAAAATCATAGATCTGGTAAATGAAGAGAGGGCAGATTTCCCTGCATTGTAAAGAGGCATGTATGGCAGAGAATAGAGTGTGGCTAGTGAAGAGATGTTAATGATTTTTCCCTTCCCTGCTTCAGCCATTGCCGGAGCGAACGTTCTGCATATCAAAACAGGGCTAAAGAAGAGTAAATTTATCTGGTTATGAATTTCATTTTCTGGAAATTGATTCCATTCATAAAATGCTCCTGAACCAGCGTTATTAATTAACAAGTCGGGAACACCATGATTTAAGATAAAATCTTCACAAAATTGGCAGATGTCCTTAGTTTTTGATAAGTCGAAGGAATGGAATAGCAGATTGGAGTTTTCTGGTTTATTTTTGAAATTTCTAGAAACTACATGTACTTCGCAGTTATCTTTCAAAAATAGATCAACAAATGACCTTCCGATACCACGCGATCCTCCTGTAATGAGTATTTTTTGAAATTTCATTCGTGTTTAACATTAGAATAATTTTGGATGCACGCGAAACTAAAGATTCGAAATTAACTATCAAACAATGCCAAGAATTATTCATATATTAACTCATGAATATCCACCATACAGGGGCGGAGCAGGCACATATTGTTATGAAATGGCTCTAAGTGGCTCTAAACTAGGAGAAAATATAAAAGTTTGGGCACCTCATGGTTCTGAAAAAAACAGCTTTTTTAAAATTACAGAATTACCTTGGAAAGGTTCTCAGGGAATTGTTACTTCGTGGAGGCTCGTAAAAAAAATTAAAAATTTTATATCTTCTAATGATACCGAGGATATCTTTCATTTGGCAGAATTGGGCAGTTCTCGCGCATTTTTGAGATTTGGATGGATGATACAGAAAAAAACAAAACTTATTCTTACCATCCATGGGTCTGAAATTCTTAAATTTACAAGAAATCCAATTGAAAAGTGGTTGTTTAGAAAATTTCTCTTAAGATGCGAAAGAATTCATGTTTTATCGAAATTTAACAAGCAAAAGCTTACAGAATTTTGTCCATCCGTAGAACATAGTATTTACCTAATACCGGGTGCTTCATCGAGTAGTTTAATAGAGAACTGTTCTTCCTCCAATGAATTCGCAGGGAAAAACAAAATTCAGATACTATGTGTTGGAAGAATTCATCCCCGGAAGGGCCAAGATCAACTACTTCTAGCTTTAAAATCTTTGCCAAAAGAGGAGCAAGATAAAATCGTGGTCCGCTTTGCTGGGCCAAAAACCAAACCAAAGTTTTTTGATAAGCTTGTTAATATTAGCGAGATTTTTGCCGGGGAAGTGATTTTTGAAGGAGATTGTACAGATGAAAAACTTTCTGAATTATATTCTTCTTCCGATATCTTTGTCCTAACTTCGATGCCACTTGACAACAGCNTTGAAGGATTTGGNTTNGTTTANNTAGANGCTTCCTCGTATGGATTGCCCATNATCGCCAACCGAACTGGAGGCGTNGAAGATGCTGTNATTGATGGAAAAACTGGCCTACTTGCACAACCAGGAAACCTTAAGGAGCTTTCGCAGTTACTAAATGATCTAGTAAATGATGAGAAACTTAGAGAAAAAATTGGGAGAAAAGGAAAATTTTGGGCAAAGAATTTTACCTGGGAAAAGGTAGCCCAAGAGCTATACAACTTGGACTAAATAACATCTGCAAATGCTGGCCTTAGTCTGTGAAAAAACCAAGCTCCAAAAAGTAATATGAAAACACCAAAAAACCATGCATAACCTAAGGAAAACCAATTGGGTTGCCCTCCCCACAAAATAACCTGTCGAAGGGAATCAATAATTTGAAGAAATGGATTCCACTGAAGGTAAGTCCAAATTACGGGAGCAGTCTGTTTAGCTTTTTCTGCAGAATAGAAAACACCACTGGAATAGAGTAAGGCTAGCCCCAGAAAAGAAGCCATTCGCCCGACATCTCGAATAAAAACTCCAAGGGCAGAAAAAAACCACGCAAGACCAAGAGCAATTAGAAATACAGGTCCTAGGATAATAGGTACATATAAGATAGATAGTCCAATCCCTGTACCTAGAAAAACTACTCCAAGGAGACAGAGGACAAANCCTATCAGTAAATCGTAGGACAAAGCCCCCATCATGGCGGCTGGTAAAATTTCCAACGGAAAAACTACTTTTTTTACAAAGTTTGGCTGCCCNACAATAATACCNGGAGATGCTCCGATAATANCTGAAATAAGCCCAAGGACGCTCAAGCCNAGGAAGACACCTAGTGCGTAATCTAANGTNGATTCATCAGGAGAATCGGTAAACCTACCACCAAAAACCACTCCAAATGCAAAGACATACAGACTTAACATTAGTAACGGGTTCAAAACCAACCATAATGCGCCAAGCAGACTGCCTCTATGCCTTGATTTAATATTTCGAACTAAAAATTGCCAAAGCAATTCACGGCGTGAAAACAGACTTAAAATTGGCTCAAACATTGCGAGAAAACTTACTTAAGAAACGAAACAGATTACAGGCTAAAATGTTTCCATTTCTTAGAGGAAAAATTATAGAGATACCATGAGATATCATTCGAAGATTCTAGATCTAGATAAAGCCAATCTTTCATTTCATTTGAATGGAAAAATGGATAGATAGACAAATTTGTCCACAACCATCCTAGAGGGTTCTTGTATAACCATACAGAATCATCGGATTTAGGCTTAGACCACACCCATCCAAGATTTATAGTATAATTCCAGCCAGAAGAAAAGGGCATCATTAACCCAAGCCAATCAGACTCCACCCAGCCTTGATCATTGAGGAGCATCGCCTCTGGCCAATAGGGTAACTGGTCTTGAATCCAATCCGTATGATTACTAAGTCTGGTAAAGACAGAAATGTCACCATAAGTAGAATTGGATGAACCATAGGAGACTGTACCCAAAAGTCTCCATGTTTTACTTTGCTTAGCAATCAAAGGGCCACCACTGTCCCCCTCCGCAGTACTTACCTCCAAGGTTAGTGGAGATTCACTGCTATCCCCCGAGGGCAAGTTGTCGAATGCAGTCTGAGAAGAGTTTATACCTAAGGAATTATTATTTCTTGATGGTGAATCGAAATCAAAAGCTAATAATCCTCCACCTTTACCCGAATCTGTGATTGAGACTTCGGTTACAATACGATCAAGAATATTTTCTCCAGCCATTCTTCTGGAATTGTCTGAATTACCTGAACCTCCCTTTCCATCTACGAGATTACCAAACCCAGCTAAATAAACTTTTTCTCCAATTGAAAACCCATCCATACCTGGTAATCGTAAGGGTTGGAAACCTATAACTGAACTTTCCAGCTTAGCTGTAGCTAAATCACATCCCAATCGATCGCCATCTCCAAACGGAGGTTTCAACTGCTGACGCTCAATCCAAGTCGGGTGGACGGAAAAAGACTTAATTTTATACTCGAGGTTAGTGGGTGCTAACTCAAAATCATGAAATAAAATAAATTTCCACTGGGAGGGATTCGGGGAAGGATCGGATGTACGNTTTTTTACTACATGAGCGGCAGTTATAATCGTATNCGGGGCAATAAGGGAAGCAGTTCCCAGAACACCATCNTTCGAAAGNAAGGCTCCTACNGANGAAAAACTTGGTATAAGGGCTGATTCTTCATATGGAGAAAGATTCTGTCCAAGGGCATAGTGAGTATCCCACGATTGCGTTTCAAGTTTGCCAAGCCTTCTTTCGCCTCCTTGAAGGCCAGAGCTTAAAGTATCAAAGACTAGAATTAAGAATAGAGCAGAAAAACTAATTCTCACGGCTTGGAATAATATCCGGTGGTGGAGAGGGAGGTACTATATTTGGGGGTGGAGGGGGTGGAGGAAGACTATCTAAATCAAGTTCGTTGCCTTGTGAAGCAGGTGCTGACACTTCCTGTGCTGGCATGTTATTTGATGGTGCATCACTAACTGTTAAAGCTGGTGCATTAGATTGAAAATTATTTTTATTTTCAACCGAGTTAGGAAAATCTTGGATGGGAGTTCCAACCTTTGGTTGAATAGCATTTAAACGATTTGTACCGGAGAAACCTCCTCCTTGAAAACTACGAGATGGCACACGACTCGAAAGTCCACTTGTCCTAGTATTTGAAGAATTTCGAGGTAACGGGAAAGAAGGGGTTTTCTTGTTAACCAGCCAGTCTGGGAGTTGAGGGGCAGTCTTCGGTCTTGGAGGCATATATCTTGGCGTTCTAGAAGTTGAGGAATTTAATTTGTTTGAACTTGATGGAATAACTGGAATTGAGTTTGTTTTGGATGGACCGATTGAACTTCCCCCCTGTAATAAACTAATGTCATAAGAGGAACCCTCATAAATGACGGTAAGAACTTCACTCTCAATATTAAACTCACTGGCCTGAAATTCCTCGTAAGTGTTTTCAGACAGAGAGATCCACTCGGCATGATTTGATTTTTTATTGAAAAGACAAAAGTAAGGTTTCCCTTTAAGAATAAAGTACCCGCGAAACTCAATTTCCTTAGACATGTCCTTTTGTGGAATTGGCTTGGGGGTGAATTTCTTAACGGCAGATGCAGGAGGTTTTTGCTGTGGACCAGGGCGCAGAAAAGGATTTGGAGAAACAGATGCTTCTAATGAGAGAACAATACATCCTTTCAATAAAATAATTAGTTGGCAGACCAAATGTTTCATTTAAATCAATAATCTCACATCCAAGCCCCTAAGGCAAGTTGACAACAGATTAACGGTACTATCCGAAATAAGAAAACGAACGCATGCCCAAAAAGACGGCAATAATAGTTCCAACTAAGCTNACTANCAGATAAGTTAAAACCAAAAAAAGTTGCTCTTCCTTAAGAAGATGAAAAAAATCTAAACCGAAAGCCGAGAAGGTGGTAAATCCACCACAAAACCCAAACATCCAAAAGGCCCGTATACTTTCAGCAGAAGATAGATCTTCTGTATAGCGATAGAAAAAACCAATAAGAAAACCTCCTGCTATATTAGTCAGGGCAGTTACCCAGGGACTAAAGGATACAAAAAAGGTTGATAGGAAATATCTTGTTAGAGAACCCAAACCTCCACCTAAACCAACCAGCAAAAATAAATTGATGCTCATGCACCGAAATGAACGAATTATTTTTCTTCTTCCTGATCCTCTTCCTCTTTTTCCGAGGAATCATCAAGTTCTTCAGAAGCGTCGTCTGGCTCTTCAGTTTCAAGGTCCTCTAATGAATTGAAACGAAGGGATCTTTGATTTTTAGGTAAAGGAGAGAGTGTAACTATGATAAACCTACCATTTAACTTAGGTTGGTCATCTGCCTTCCCTACCCCTGATAAATCCTTGATCGCTTGTTTGACCAAGTCCATTCCTAGGTTAATGTGCTCCATTTCTCTTCCCCGGAACATGAGTGTAATCTTGAGCTTGTTTCCCTGATGTAAGAATTTTTCACTACGACGGACTTTAGTCATGTAGTCATGTTCTTCAATCCGCGGTCTGAACTTAGCCTCCTTAATTCGCTTGGAAGTCTTTTCCTTGTTCCGCTTATTTTTACTTAGCTCGTATTTGTATTTACCAAATTCAAGAATTCTACAGACAGGAGGTCTAGCGGATGCAGCTACTTCAACTAAGTCCAAGCCCTCCGACTTGGCTACCTTAAGAGCTTCTTCAGGAGGCATCACTCCCAGCATCTCGCCATCTGAGCCGATAACACGAACTTCTCTAGCTCTAATCTTATCGTTTTTGCGTATATAATTACGGTTTTGCTGGTACCGTTTATTTCCACCTGGTTTCTTTACCATGTGGTTGTATGTGTAGTAGGGGAAATCAAAATGTTATTTGCTTTTTTGTGATATATTATGCTCCGTTGCAAGCACTTTTTCTAGTCATGATTTCAAAGATTAAAGCTTTCTCCACAACTGCAACTTGCCTTTGCATTTGGGTTAGTAAATTTGAAACCTCCACCAACCAACTTATTCGAATAATCCAAGGTGGTACCTCGCAGATAAAGAGCAGTCTTTGAATCAACCAATACAGACTGACCTGCACTCTCGACCAAAATATCTTTGTCCTTTCCTTGATCCACAAATTTCATTTTGTATGAAAGTCCGTTACACCCACCACCGGTAATTTTAATTCGCAAGTAATCACCCTTTTCTTCCCGCTGTATAAGTTCCTTAATCTTTACTCCTGCGTCGGGAGTTACCAAAATGAGTTTTTCATTTCCAATTCTCATCGTGCCTAAGACTTTTGAAAACGGGCAAAGCCACGCTCCCCGGTCGTAAAAAACTCTAGGAACTCACGAACCAACTTTGAATCCCATTTAGTCTGCTTTTCAAGATGCTCCTTGGCCAACTTTCTAACATTAACAGGAGACATTAATAGTTTTCTGTAAAGTTGTTTTAAGCATTTAATATCCTCTTTTTCAATCTTTCGCCTTTTAAGCCCTACATTGTTTAATCCACATGCATGATTACGACCACTCACCAAAAGATTAGGTCCAACATCTTGTGATATTTCAGCAAGACCCCCGATCATCGCCCCCGAACCAATCCTAACAAACTGGTGAATCGCGGAACCTCCACCAATAAAGACGTCGTCACCAATTTCGACATGTCCACCCAATAGTACTCCATTTGCAAGGATGGTTCTATCTCCCAAAATTGAATCATGAGCAACATGAGAATTCCCCATCAAGAATACCTCATCTCCCACTTTCGTTTCTTTATTTTCATAAATGGATCGGTGTATGGTAACACTTTCACCAAGTCGCGTGCTATTTCCTATTGTGACAAAAGATGGAGTAACACAATCAAAGGTAAGATGCTGAGGGTCTCCCCCAACAACGCTGAAATGCCCTACCCTAACATTATTGGCTACTCTTGCCCATTTTTTGATGACAGCGTGAGACTCGATAAGGCAATTATCGCCAACGTGTGCTCCTTCTTCAACTATTGCAAAAGGCTCAACCTTTACATTTTCACCCAAGATGGAACCAGCACTAACAACAGCCGTACTATGAATAGCTAAACTCATTATGTTATTTTACAAAAATATCTAATTGCGGTTCCGTTGCCAGCCCATATGCCTTCAGCAGTCTCAGTAAATGGTAAGCAGAATTATCATTTGTTTCGATATTCGCTGATGTATTCCTCAAGAGATTTTCTAGGATTGAACTTAAAGTAATAACACCACAAACACCGCTTTCTTTAAGAGAATCAAATAATTCAATGGACTTACTCTCCGCTTTTGGAAGGGCTGGAACCACCAAGATAAGAAAATTTTCTTTTTTAGGATTTAACATTTGCGAACAACTTGCCTCAATTCTTTGAGGATCCACTTCTTTTCGAAAAAATTTAATAAGTTTTGCGTCACTGGAAAGGAGCTCATTTGAAAAAGCAGAATCTTCCCAACCCAATAAACAAATACAGGCCGTTCTAATTCTTGTTAAATCTCCGGTAAATAAACGAAAACTGATCTCTGAATTGGTCCCGGTATTTGAAGAGTTAAAAATTTCGAACAGTGGCAATACGGATTTTTTATAATTAGCTAGGGTTTTTTTACTGGATCTTACCCAAAACCCATTAGCTTCGAAATAAGCACGAACCAAATCATGTTCCACATTCACAAAGTTCCTCCTATCGAGCCCCTATAGATTTAAGAACTTCCTTTATATATTTTAGATCCACTGATTCCTCGATGAATGATCGTCCAATTTCTTTCATAATGATAAATCGAAGACATCCTTTATGCACTTTTTTATCACTCCTCATAGAGTCTAACAGATCTTCCACTGGCAGTGGGTTTTTCAAATCCGTAGGCAGATTATATTCTTTAAGAAGCGTAAGTAATTGGGACTCAGAATCATTTCCACAAAATCCTAATTTTTGAGATAATCGAAAAGCACAAACTAGACCAATAGCAACTGCTTCCCCATGGAGGTATTGACCGTACCCCGCGACTGCTTCAATTGCATGAGCAAAGGTATGGCCGAGATTAAGCAGTGCTCTGCCCCCTGTTGAATCGGACTCTCGCTCATCATCCCGTACGATGGAAGCTTTATCCAAACAGCAATGATAGATGATACTTGATAATTCCTGATTTTGATAAGAAAGATTTTCTGGTAATTCGGATAACTTTTTGTAGAGCAATATATTCCCAAGCATTCCATATTTAATAACCTCGGCCATTCCAGCGGAAAACTCTCTACCCGGCAGAGTCGCCAGCAAATCTAAATCAATAAAGACTTTGCTTGGTTGATGAAACGCACCGACCAAATTTTTACCTGCCGATAGGTTGATTCCAGTTTTCCCTCCGACCGAGCTATCCACCATTGCAAGCAATGTGGTCGGGACTTGAACAAATTCAATACCCCTTAAATAACTTGCGGCCAAAAAACCTGCCAAATCTCCACTCACCCCTCCGCCCAAAACAAATAACACTCCAGTACGATCAATTTTATGGGATGCCAAAAAATCCCATCCGTTACTTAACCATTCAACTGACTTTGACCGCTCTCCTGAAGGAATTTCTAGGTAAGGGATCTCCGACAAAAATTCATTAATCTGGGAAGTATTCGTCTCAGCTAGACCTTGATCAACCAGGGCTACTACTTTCCGTCCTTCAGTAATGAATCGATCTCTACTCTCACAGAGCGACATTCTGAGATTTCTTCCGATTGTGATTGGGTAGGATCGATCTCCCAATTCAACTTCGAGTTGTTGATGTTCACTCATTGATTTCAAAAACTGGATAGTATTAAGCTAGGTTGACTATCTTTTCTTCTGGTAGAATAGAATCTAGATAATGATCAATAGAAAATGGTTGGAGATCATCAGGCTTTTCACCAAGACCTACAAAATAGATAGGTAATTTCATATTGCGAAATATCGATACTAGTGCCCCGCCTTTTGAAGAACCGTCCAATTTTGTTACTACAAGACCGGTGAGTCCAAACTTTTCATGAAAAACTTTTGCTTGCTCAATAACATTGGTTCCTGTTGAGCCATCAATAACTAACCACGAATGGTGAGGAGCGGAAGGGTTCCTTTTTTGCAGGACACGCTTGAGCTTGAAAAGTTCCTCCATGAGGTTTTCTTTAACATGCAACCTCCCTGCCGTATCGATGATGAGGTGATCGCAATTCCTTGATTCACAGGCAGAGTAGGCATCGAAAGCAACCGCGGCAGAATCTGCACCGTGATGACCGGAAACAATCTGCAAGTCCAATTGCTCTGCCCATGATACCAATTGCTCGGTAGCAGCCGCACGAAAAGTATCACAAGCAGCGAGGATAGCAGAAGAATTATTTTGCTTAAACCTATACCCAAGCTTGGCACTCGTTGTGGTCTTACCAGACCCATTTACTCCTACAAGACAGATTACTTCGGGTACTGCTTCAGAACAACCAGGCAGAGTTCCTTCAGAACCGTCCAGAATTCTCCTTAAAATTTCGCGTGCAATATTATTAGCATCCTCACCACGAAAGTGCTTTTCGTGACGATGGGCCTCCCGAATACTTGAAATTATTTCTTCGGTTGTTTCTACCCCAAAATCACTTTGGTAAAGAGCCTCCTCCAAATCCAACAGATCATCTTCATCAAGTAGATCACGACCCACTGCTTTGCTAAATGCACTCTGCAGAGCATCGGCACCTTTTTTGAAACCACTTTTGAATTTTGATATTATACCCACAGTTTTAGCTATTTGGATAAGGAGGGTTTAGATTGATTAGGTTTTATTAGAAGCGTACAGCATGAGAACTCCAAAATCTGATCGGTACAGCAATCTTTAGCTTCATACTTTCTCACAGAGAGCATCAGCATCCGATCGCTAAGTTTCCAAACATCCGTGATTACTCCACCAAGGTCATTAACTGGGACATCAAAAATTTCTGGAAAGTCTCGAGATTCCGTAGGTTTACCGTAAGCTTTGGTCAGGCGTTCCTTGAGGGTTTTCCACTCTTTTGAAACTACATCATCGTAATGAAAATCCTGCCATCCTTTGTTTCCCTCAATTAGACATAAGGCGAGTTTGCCGTCGATTACTTTACTGGCTAGTTCATACCGTATCCCATCCCATCGGACTGCACATTTAACAACCCCTGCGGTCTTCTCTTCGTAAATCTGAATAAAACCATTTTTTCTCAACTTCGAGAGCACTTCATCCCGTGAATCTCCGACAGATAAGGGCCCGTAAATGAATGGACTCCCCGGTTTTTCAAGGTCTGGAGACTGAGGCAATTTTGCATAAGCTTGTCCTATCGCGAAGACCAAACCAAAAAGGCAGTGACTTAGAAGCCCAAAACTCACGGCTTTACAAAGAATAGTAAATACGCTCCAAGGTTAACAATGCGTAGGATGTAACAAGCACCGGGTCTTTTTCCCACCACCTGCCATTATCATTTACCCAAGACCCATCTTTTGATTGTAAATTTAAAAGATGAAAGCAGAGTTCTTTTCGCCAATCCTTAGGGTCTCCATTTTCATCTTTGATGGTTGTAATTCCTGATAAAGTAAGGGCTTTGGCCATAGTATGATAATAGTAAAATAAACCCTGAGGTCCCATTCCCGGATTCTCCTTAATGGTGTAATGCTTGGTCAGCCATTCCTTAACCGCAAGCACTCGTGGATCTTGAGAATCCATTTCTGCATAGATGAAAGAGAGCAGACCTGCATAACTCATACTCCCGTAAGAGCGCAAAGCGGTCGACCCATTTTCATTTTGCCGCTCCCCAGCCATGCTACTTCCTGGAAAGTAAACAAATCCTCCGCGATCTTCTTGGTGATCACTGACCCATTTCTCTTGATTGGTAGAGGGTAAGTTTTGGCACTTACTTACAAAAGTAATCGCAGCATCCCAATCAAGCCCAACGCCCTCCCCTTCTTTATTTTGGTAAGTTTTTTTTGCGTAGAATAAGGCTTCCATAGCCAAGTGTGTATTGGAAAGATCTGAATGGGCCCATCTCGATCCGTATCCCACCCCCCCATCGAAAACATTGTCGGTCTCTCCTTTGACATCAAAATCCGATTGTTGGTTTATCAAAAATTTTCGGGCGGCTTGGATGATCGATTCGTCATTTTGTTGTTTAGACTGCATTAAAGCCATCATGCAGATGGAAGTATTATAGGAAGCTAAACCTTTCCCATAAATCCCACCATCTGATTGTACTTTGGATCGAATAAATCCAAGTCCTCCTTCAAGAGTTTTTTCATATTTCCTAAGAACTTGCGGAGAAGGATGACCCAAGAAACACCTGACAGCCAAACCAGTCAAAGCAGGATACTCCTCAATTCCCCAATTCCCGGAGCTCCCATTTTGCTCTTTTTGTAGCCAATTTAACCCCAGATCTAAGGATCTTTCAATCTCCTGCTTTATCGAAAGGTTGACCGATGGTTTCACGCACCATCCAACAACTAGAGAACCAAAGAAAAGTGTAGGCGTTAATAGAAATTTCATGAGATTATCTTACAAATTCAATCAGAATTAGGCAAGAGGAAGCGCAATAGAACAGGCAACTCCAATTCTGGCATTTGTTTCTCGTTAGCTATCCAAACATCGTCGTTATTACTATCATGATCAGTACTATTTATGACTGCCTCTTCATCTGCATAAACGGCAATCATTGATCCGCTAATTTCTGCAAGGTAAGAATTTTCTATTTTTTTGGATCCGTTAAAAATGAAAGCTCCCTTTTTGAGGCTATTTTTATTTTTTGTATTCAAGCATAGCTCTTCGAGTGTGCAGATCACTGGACTCCCATTATGATCCCATTCCGCTTCTGTTTTGATTCTACTTTTGCTGAAATCTAACTTTTCGGGATTTTCGGACCACAAATTCTCGAAAAAGCGATCTTCTTGTGGGTGCCTTAATAGCAGAAAACAGGCATGAAGAATTTGAGGACGCACTTTAGTACGAAAAAGCGATTCATGAGTTTTTCCTGATTCATGCACAAGTGCATACTCGATTAATCCATTTCTTTGGTTAGAAGTAGCTTTTAATTCGAGAATGCGATTTTTTTTATCAATAACAACTTTCCCAAATCTAAATTTATCATCTCCAATTCTTTGCAGAGAAGGCATCTGGCTTTGGTTGGATTCAGACAAGAGTAACAAAGCTGAATTCAGAAATAAAAATGAAAGAATAAAGTTTAATCTTAATTTCATTGTTGTTTTTAGTCCATAAATATCATCCGAGAAGTAGGCTCTTTCGCTAAATTACAATTAAAAAAGGAAAACTACATTTCCTAAAGGCTTTGACAATCTTCTAACACTATTAATTATTTATTCATGGATCAAGAAGCAGACTACGAAAACTTTGAAGAAGAACCTAGCATTGAGGATATTCCTTTAGATCAAATAACCGTAGCCCCTCCATTGGAAAGTGCCTTTGCC
>NZEN01000035.1 GCA_002689665.1 Opitutia bacterium
AAGAATCGATTGCATTCATTCCCTGAATCGCTGAATTTCCAAGCAGAATGGAATATAATCCACCGCTAACAGAAACGCTCACCGATGCGGTTGGTTCGGCCCCTGCAGTGCTGGTACCGTCATTACTCCAATATGTGGTGCTTCCGGAATCATTAACGATAGCAAATTTGAACAGTCCATTGCCTTCAAATGCTTCCCCATCGACTGCCACCTGCCCAGCATAGTTAATTACCGGTGGCACCGAATACGAACTCGATACGAATAAACATAATGTCAGGACAGCGAAACAGATTGATTTCATGCTTCGCATGATCATGAACATCGAAGGATTTGTCAATCGGGGTTTGCGAGAGAGATCTGTCATTACGAGGAGGGAACGAAGTAAGCGACGCGGTAATCCATCGTGTCTCGGAGTAAGCTGGCGGATTACTATCTTAGCTTGGTGACATCAAGTGGATTGCCACGGGCTTTCATGGCTCGCGATGAGAAACCGGGGACTATTGAGTGTCAAGCCAGCTGATCAGTTTCGTAAGGGCCCGGGCCCGATGACTTATCTTGGATTTTTCATCCAATGAAATCTCAGC
Source organism: Opitutia bacterium (assembly GCA_002689665.1). GTDB lineage: Bacteria > Verrucomicrobiota > Verrucomicrobiia > Opitutales > Seribacteraceae > Seribacter. Next base: position 585 of record NZEN01000035.1, read on the forward strand.
AAAGGTAGACTCACTCTCGTTTGGTAAAAAAAGTGGATCATATCCAAACCCACCGGTCCCCTGCCGTTCGAATAAAAGTTTCCCCTCACAGACTCCGGAAAAAGTTTCTTCTAACCCGTCTCCGACCAAGGCAAGCACACAAAGAAAACGACAGGTACGATCCTTTTCGGGGACATCTTTCATTTCCACTAATACCTTATCGTTATTTTTTTCGTCATCGCATTCCAAACCGGCATAGCGGGCGGAAATTACTCCGGGGCGTCCGTCGAGGGCATCAATTTCAATACCGCTATCATCGGCAAGAAACCAGCCATCGCTTGGCCCCACTTCTTTCAATCCATGAGCCTTAAGTAAAGAATTACCTTCAAAAGTAGGTTCCGTCTCCTCGACTTCCGGCATTCCTCCGATAGAGTCCGGTCCGGAGACTTTTACAGGCAGCCCCGCCTGATCCAGTGCGGATTGTAATTCATGTAATTTGTGGGCATTGCCGGAGGCTAAGTAGATGGTTTTCATAAAAATCCGTGGGTTAGGCGATCTTCACCTAGTTTTGCAGTGATTGGCTTCCGAACGGTGAGTGTATCCAAATCAGGTCCGGGCAACGCATCCGGGCCCGAAAGAAGTTTGGGTGATTGGTAGCGAAAAAGATAATCGACCAAGTCTTCTCCAAGTAGCGATTGAGCCATGCTGGCACCCCCTTCGCAATAAACTGCATTGAGATTGAGTTGCTTCAAAACGCCTGGCAATTCAGCTAATTCAATTCGTCCATGGTCATCGTGCCCCACCTCGATCAATGCGATACCCAATTCCTCCGCCTTTTTGACTGCGGTCTCATTCTTGATGCCCAGAGCAGTTGTCAGTACCTTGGTTTGTGAAATATATTCATCGGTGTAGAGATTTCGTGGAAACACTGATTCTTCGAGGGTAGAGAGGGAGGCATCCAAAACCAAACGGACCGGGCAAAAAGTTTCTTTTGGAAGACGGGCAGTCAAGGTCGGGTTATCAGCCAGCACCGTTCCCGAGCCCACGCAAATGGCAGGAAATAACCGACGCCAATTCATCATGTCAGTCCGGGCTTCCGCCTCGGTAATTCGACTAGGTTGTCCCTTGACTTCGGCCAGCATTCCATTCACCGACTCGGCAAGCTTTATTGCCACAAGAGCATTTCCAGTAGTGATGTTATGATTAAAAATTAAATTGAGACGGGTGGCTCGGGTTTGAAACTCTTCGTTCGCCATTTCTACATGAACGCCAGCATCCCGAAGAATATCAATTCCCCGTCCGGCATGGGCAGGGTTGGGATCTGTCGCACCAATATAGACCCGCTTTATCCCCGCATTAAGAATTCCCTGCACGCATGGAGGGGTCCGACCGGTGGTGGAACAGGGTTCAAGGGATACGAAGATCGATGCCATATCTTTGGGAGTGCGACCAAGACTTTTCATTGCCTCGACCTCAGCATGAGGAGAACCTGCCTGGGAATGGTACCCCTCGGCCACGATTTTTCCATCCTCTATAATCAAAGCCCCGACCATAGGGTTGGGATGAGTATTTCCCCATCCTTTGCGTGCGAGAACCAGAGTCCGCTCAAAAAAAGCTTTTTTCTCAGACTCGTTCACCCCTTAAGGTTTTGATGGCTATCCCTGGGCAAGCGTAAGCCCAACCGGACAATGATCCGACCCTTCAATTTGGGAATGTATGGTGGCTTCCCGTACCGAGGTTGCCAGGCTTCCAGAAACCACAAAATAATCGATCCGCCAGCCCACATTTCGACTTCTTGCACCTGCCCGATAACTCCACCAGGAGTAGGCACCTGCCTGATCGGGGTGTAAATGACGGTAGGTATCCAGAAATCCCTCTGCCAGAAGATTAGAAAAGCCTTCCCTCTCCTCATCGGTAAATCCGGCATTATCCCGATTGGACGAGGGATTGGCCAAATCGATTTCCTGATGAGCCACATTCAAATCTCCGCATAGAATAACCGGCTTTTTCTTCTCCAATTGTAAAAGGTAATTACGCAGGTCCGGATCCCATGATTCGTACCGGTACTCGAGACGGGCAAGATTATTTTTGGCATTGGGCACATATACATTCACAAGGTAAAACCCATCGTATTCACAGGTAATCATCCGACCCTCTCCCCCATGCTTCCCATCAGGGAAGCCCTCAACCACCGAGAGTGGTTTCTCCTTCGACAGGATGGCAGTGCCGGAATATCCTTTTTTCTCAGCCAAGTGGTAGTGGCGAAAGGCATAACCAAAATCATCCTCAGGGATGACATCTGGATTGAGCTTTACCTCCTGCAGGCAAAGAAAATCAGGATTATAATCCTCAATGAAAATATCAAAGGTTTTTTTGCGGCAGGCACGAAGGCCGTTCACATTCCAGGATGCAAATTCCAAGGTCGACTTTTGGGCGGACATGAGTAAGAAATATTTAAATTAAGACTGCTGAGTTGATTTTATCAGTAGTTTGCCCACATCCTCTTATTCCTCAAGAAAAAGTAATCAACATGGCTTCACCCACAGATATTCGTAAAGGTCGCGTAATTGTGTATCAAGGCGCCCCTCATTTAGTTTTAGAAATGCTTCATCGCACGCAGGGAAGACAAGCAGGGTTTGTCCAGACCACCTTGCGAAACCTGCAGAGCGGGTCCACTACAACGACCAAATTTCGTTCCACGGACAATGTGGAATTCATGCATACCACCACGCAGAAACTGGAGTACAGCTACAAGGATACAGAGGGGCATCATTTTATGGATCTGGAAACTTATGAAGATACTATACTTGCCGATAATATTATCGGAGAGGATGAGTTGTTTCTAGTGGAAGGTAATTCCTATGACATCCTTCTGGTCGATGGTGAAGCGGTGCGATTGGAGTTGCCCGCGGCGGTCGAGGCGACTGTGATTGAGGCACCCGATGCGATTCGTGGAGATACCGCCGGTAATGTTTTAAAACCCGTAACCATTTCTTCCGGCATCACCGTACATGTACCTCTTTTCATTAANAAGGATGAAGTGATCCGCATAAGTACTGCGGATCGATCCTACCTTGGACGAGCNGACAAAAAGTAAACCNTCNTCCCTCTGACNGGGAGGNTNTTCTTAGCGATNAGATTAGCCCGCAATTGCGGGAATAATACAACAAGCAGNTTTACGCTACTCGCTCGACNACCAAAGGAATTGGATTAGGGCGCTTAGGAGCCAAACGATAAGCGAGCTTGAAGTGATCCATTGCCACTTTAAGACGCTTTTCGTCGTTGTAATGGATAACCATTAGAGGTTCTCCCTGCTTCATCTGTGTCCCCACCTTGCAGAGTTCTGCAACTCCGCAGGCTGGATCAAATTTCTTACCGTCTTCTCCATGGACCAAAACTTTGACACCACGAGCCAATTGATCGGAATCAATTGTGTGAACATATCCACGCTTGGGAGCGGTTATTTTCTTGGTGTGCTTGGCTGTGGGTAACTTATCCGGGGTATCCAAAAGATCTGGGTTACCTCCTTGATACTCAACAATGTCCTTTAGTTTCTGAAGGGCTGTCCCTTCATCCAAGGCTTTACGAACAGTCTGTTTGGCAGAGAGTGTGGAACCCGCTACTCCTGCAAGTCGGACAATCTCCATACCCAATTTCATAACTAAGTCCTGTAGATCCTCAGGTCCTTCTCCCTTAAGCAATTGAATAGCTTCTTTCAACTCGAGGGATGGACCAACGCATGAGCCAAGCGGTTGGTTGTTATCGGTAACCAATGCAACACATCTTCTCTTCAAGGCTCTACCAACCCGGGTGAGGGAGCGAGCTAGCTGTTTTGCATCTTCTGCATTCGTTATAAAAGATCCTTTACCCCATTTAACATCGACGACCACACCTTCTGCACCGGCAGCCAATTTACGGCTTAAAGTACCTGCAGTGATAAAGGGAATGGATGGAATGGCTCCAATCTTTTGACGGAGATCGTAAAGAATGGACTCAACTGGGGAAATTTCAGCATGACGCTCGGCAAAAGCACAGCCAAGCTTGCGAACTTGTTCCGTAAAGTCATCCAAGTCGATATCTGTGTTTACCTTTGGGATGGCTTTTAATTTTTCGGTTGTGGAAGTGAGGTGTTCCTCATCATCTCCATTCATCATGGGCATGGCCACACCAGAAGCGGCTGCTAATGGGCCAAGAACGAGGGTGGTTTTGTCCCCAACACCACCAGTAGAATATTTTTCGATTTTGGGACGGGAAACATCCATCATCTCAATAACCTCACCTGAGAGCATCATTTCTTCCGTAAAATTAGCTATTTCATGAGCCGACATTCCCTGAAAGAAAATGGTCATTATCCATGCGGCCTGTTGATACTCCGGCATTTCTTCGTCGAGAATCGCATCAACAATAGTACGAATTTCTTCATCCGTGTATTCGTTTCCTTCCCGTTTCTTCGCAATTAATCGGGTAAATGAAGAAATGGTTGGTTTTTCAGGTTTGGCCTTGGGCATAATAGAGACTCCTTGTCTTGTGGGGTGTGGGTAAAATCAAAGCAAAGTATTTTAGTTATATTATCCAATCGAGGAAGTCGAGCCTTTTATTTACGCTCATCCTTGACGAAGTCATGGGGACAAGATGTTTTGGAAGGGATGGAATTTTCCTTTAATCTTTTACAATATTTCGAAAAAGTAGTCAGCCAAGCAGCTGAAAAACTCGAGTCGGTCGACGATTCGTTTGAGCCTCAAATGAGGATGGCAGACGAAAGGTTTGGAGATTTTCAGGCAAATGGAGCGTTACCCTTCGCGAAGCGGAATGGAATCAATCCGCGGAATCTCGCTCAATCTCTCGTTGAAAAGATTGAACCAAGCGATTCGTGGGAAACAAGTATTGCCGGACCGGGCTTCATTAATTTTAAGCTCAAACCTGATTTTTTTCTTTCCTGGCTAAAAGAGTTGGGTGATCTGGACAAAACTAAAAAGCACCTTTTGTCCGAAGCACCCCGCCAGATCGTTCTTGATTTCTCCGGTCCAAATACGGCCAAACAAATGCATGTGGGTCATATCCGCTCGACTATCATCGGGGAATCCCTTGCCCGGCTCCTGTCTTTGCAGGGACATACCGTTATTAGGGACAATCACCTCGGAGACTGGGGAACCCAATTTGGCATCTTGCTCTACGCCATCAAACGGGCGGAGGTTTCCCTAGATGAATTGGGTGAAGAGCCGGTTGCAGTGCTCGAAGATCTTTACCGCCGGGGAAACAGTTGGATAAAAGAGTCTCCCCAAGCACTGGAACAAGCAAGACAGGAACTGGTAAAACTGCAAAATGGAGATGAGAGGAATTATTCTCTTTGGCAGAAAATTCGTGATCTTAGTCTCGGCTCTTTTGAACAAGTTTACCAACTTCTTGGTGTACGCTTTGACTATGCCCATGGAGAGAGCTTCTACCGGGACAAGGTCGGGCAGGTTTACTCCGTTTTACAGAAACATGGGATTTGCACCGAGGATCAGGGGGCCCTTGTCGTATTTCATCCGGAACATAAGCGCTTTGCCAAGCAACCTTTCATTGTTCGTAAATCCGATGGAGCCAGCAACTACGCGACCACGGACTTGGCCACCATTGCTTATCGCAGGAAAGAATGGGATGCAGAACACATTATCTATGTTACGGACGGTCGGCAACGGGATCATTTCGAGCAACTTTTCCTGACCATCAAAAAATGGTTTATTGAAGAAAATATTGATTGCCCTACCCTCTCCCATGTTTGGTTTGGGACGATTTTGGGAGAGGATAATAAAGCCATCAAAACACGGGATGGACAACCCGTAAAATTGATGAATTTGCTGCAGGAAGCCATCGACCGTGCAAAGAAAATGGTAGGGGATAAGAATCCTGAACTAGAGGAAAACGAGATTGAAAGAAGGGCCAAAATTATTGGGTTGGGTGCCGTTCGCTATGCTGATCTCTCTCAAGACCGAACTCTTGATTATGTTTTCTCATGGGATAAATTGCTCGCATTACAAGGCAACACCGCACCTTACCTACAATATGCAGTTGCCCGAATTCATAGCATTTTTCGCAAGGTTGGAAAAAACCGATCGGACCTTGAAGATGCAATGATCAGTCCAGAATCGGATGCTGAAAAAAAGCTGGCCCGCAAAATTTCCTTTTTCCCCCTTGCTATTGAACAAACAACCAAAGAGTTAAAACCTCACACTCTTTGCGTTTACCTTTATGAATTAGCCACCGAATTTAGCTCCTTTTACAATCAGGAGAAAGTAATGGTCGATGACCAGGAAGTTCAAAATCTCCGCTTATTCCTTTGTGCCAAAACACAAATTGTTCTCGAGCTTGGGCTAAATGTATTGGGAATAGAAACTTTGGATGAAATGTAGAGCGTTTCCCCTTTTCCCAATTGATTATTAAATTATAGGAACAGAAATTTTGTAAAAGTTACTCTTCTTAGATGGCCAACCGTCTTCACGGAAAAGCAGCCCCTTCAATTGAGTCTGCTTTGGGTCGCGCCAATAAGACAACTCCATGGAAATTTCCAGTAATTCCTTGCCATTTGTCGCCGATCTTTTTTTGGGAATTTGAAAAATGTTAGAACGGATAAAACGACCGTCTCCAAAAAAACGAAAGGTAGGCAGAGGGCCTCGTTCTTTCCATGGAAATCTAAAGATTACGAATTCCTTTTCTCCTCTTTTATCTTTGCGGATTTCCGCATTGCATTGAGATAACCAATCCGCCGGCGGACTGACGGGTTGCTCATTCCGAAAATCCTGGAAATAAGAGTGCCAACGATCATCGATTTCAGGCTCTTTTTCAACGGGTATGGTTATTTCCAAATTGTCATAGGTTGGCAGACAGGTCGTAAAACAGGCAAGCCATGATGCTTTTCCTTGGAAAGTAAGTTCTTCACCGGGATTCAATTTTCTTTTCAGATCAAAACTGCAAATGAAAAGAGTCTCATTTTTATGTCCATGAGCAAAGACCTTGAACATTTTGACTAATTGTGGCGGAGCATAAAGCATTTCGCGAAAAACAACCCCATCAGGTAAATCCCACTCTATAGTTGGAGGAACTCCTACATCACCTGGTGACTCCCAGTAAGTGTGCCAACCCTGTTCCCTCTTCATCCACCACCCAAGCTCAAAGGTTTGCGTATCGGAACTAATATTAATTTCTGAAACTAGACGGGTCGTTACTGGGCCATTTTTAACAAGCGGGCCCTGCCCAGAATGTAAGATCGCAGGAAACATTCCCACAAACAGAAAAAGCTTACCCAAATATTTGATCAACGAAAAGACTTCCCACACCCGCAGGTGGATTCAGCATTGGGGTTTCGGATTTCAAACCCTTTCCCCGAGAGACCGTCATCAAAATGAATCTCAGATCCCTTGATGTAATCATAACTGTCTGGGCATACAGCAACTGGAAGGTCAGAGATGGTATTAAAATGATCCTTATCTTTGGGTGAGTCTATCGACATGCCATATTCAAACCCCGAACATCCACCTGGTTCGATGAAAATGCGCAAAGCAGATCCTTCTCCTGCCTCTTTGAGCATAGTAGAAACCTTAATTTGAGCTTTTGTAGTTAGTGTAATCATAAACACCTATTAAGAAAATTAGACAGAAGAGTCAAATTCATGAAAAAGTAAGCTTAAATTATGCCAAATAGATAAAAAGGTCACAAAAAATAAAAGATTTTCTTGATGATACTGACAATGTCATTCATGATGATACTACTTCATGAAACACATTTTTAACGAAGTTCACTACGAATTAACCAGAAAGATCGCCGAAGGTGGTATGGGAATGGTTTACGAAGCAGTTCAGCGTGGAATTGGTGGATTTCGTAAAGTTGTGGCTATTAAATTAATTCGTGAGGAATACTCGGCTATTGACGAGTTTCGCAATAATTTCATTGGAGAAGCCAAACTCGTTGCAGACTTGATTCATACAAATATTGTTCAGACATATCATCTGGGTAAGGTTGGTGAGCAGTATTTCATGACCATGGAATATGTTACCGGATGGAATTTGGAGGAATTTTTGGACCGACATATTGAAACCGATCAGTACATCCCCGCAGACCTAGCCGTTTTCATTGTTTCCCGAATTTGTCGAGGCCTGGGCTATGCCCATCGAAAGAGAGACAAACAGGGAAGATTGCTCGGTATCGTACACCGTGATGTGAATCCCAAAAACATCATGATTGCGAAGGAAGGAGATGTAAAACTCACGGACTTCGGAATCGCGAAAGCGTTGGATCTAATGTATAACCAAGAAGGTGAGGTAATCGCGGGTAAAGATGAGTATCTATCCCCCGAACAGGCTCGTTGCGAGATAACGGATCATCGGGCAGATCTATTTTGTTGTGGAATTGTAATGTCTGAGCTTCTACTCGGTTACAATATTTTCGAAGCAGCTCAACCAGAAAAAACGATTGAAAATATTCTGGAAATGCCTCTTCCCAATTTTTCTCAGATTCGGCCTGATATCGATAATCGTCTTAATATAATTATGCAGACCGCATTAAAAAGACCGCGAGATGAGAGGTATCAATCATCCGAAGAAATGCTGACTGAATTGGAGAGCTTTATTTACGGCGAAGGGTATGGCCCCACTAATGAAAAGCTGGCAGCTTATATTTACGATGTCTTCAGTGAGGACGGTGAAAACGCGGCTCTTCGTTGGCATCGAGGCGAAACTAAATTCGCCCCAGAATAAGTTTACCCATGGTGCTTCAATCCCAAGGTCTTCGGCAAGTACAGAAGCAGACTCAAAATCTTGTACTTGCTCCCCAACTCAGGCAGTCCCTCAAGATTCTACAGGTACCCACCCTTGAGTTGCGTTCCGCAATTCTCGAAGAGCTCCAGACCAACCCGCTGCTTGAGGAAATTGGCTCAAACGATGAGAGTTTGGATTCAAACGAAGCAGAACCATCCCCCGATGAAATTCAGGAGCAGGATGGCGAAGAATTCCCCGATGATGCTGAAAGTCCAAAAGAACCTGAAAATTCAGAAGAAAACGATTTTGATTTAGATTCCAACAACACGGAGGACATCAGTGACATGGATTTCTCCGACGAATTTGCCATCCTCAAGGAAATGCAGGAAGACTTGAAAGAGCATTTTGAAAGAGAATATGAAGGAGAGGCACAACTTGGAAATACCGAAGCGGAAGACAAAAGAAAATTCTTCTTTGACTCTCTGGTATCGGAAACTTCCCTTCAGGAACACTTACTTGATCAATTGAAATTGGTTGACTGTGTAGACGGAATCAGGGAGGCAGCTCAGTATATTATTGGAAGTCTTAATGAAAATGGGTTTCTCTCAAGTAGCCTTTCAGATATGGCTCTTGTTTCCGGTCTGCCACTACAGGACTTACAGGATGCGTTAACTCTCCTACAAAGCTTTGACCCTGTTGGCATTGCTGCCCTTGATTTGCAGGATAGTCTCCTTAAACAAATGCAGTTTCGCGGTTGGGAGGATTCCGTCCAATATCAGATTGTAAGGGATCACTTCCAGTTGCTTGTACGCAGGCGAGTACCGGAACTTGCCCGCAAATTATCGCAACCCACTGAAGTCGTACACAAATGCTTGCACAAAATTGCGGAACTGGATCCGGCACCTGGTCGAAAATTTTCGGAAGACCATAATCAATCGATTGCACCTGATGCGATTGTCGAAAAAGTTTCGGGAGAATGGGTCATTCATTTAAATAATGACTACATCCCAAGACTTAAGATAAATAAAACATACAAGGAATTGATCAGCAAGGGGACGCTCAGTTCCAAAGAAAAAGAATATGTGCGCAACCAAATGCGGGCAGGTAAATTTCTGATCAACTCAATTGACCAAAGACAAAACACAATCGAAAGGATAACCCGAAAACTACTTGATCGACAAAGTGAATTCTTTGAGCATGGATCTTCCAAACTTCGCCCCCTTACGATGGCGGAGGTAGCTGACTCCATTGAAGTGCATGAAACCACGGTTTCCCGTGCAATCGCCAATAAATACCTGCAAACCCCTTACGGGATATTCCCATTTAAATATTTTTTCACTCCAGGTTACGCCGGAAAAGATGGGGACACCGTATCAAATACAAGTGTCAAAGAAATCATTGGTTCTATCATCGAAAAAGAGGATGCATCCAAACCTCTAAGTGATCGCAAAATAGTCGACTTGCTTGCGGAAAAAGACATTAAACTGGCACGGCGGACGGTGGCTAAGTACCGAGAAGAATTGGGTATTCCTCCAACCAATTTGCGTAGGCAATATTGAACATCATCGAAGGAAGGCAACAACTAGTGCCCCCATCATTCATTCATGAGAATCAATCCGAAGAGGTTTTTCCCTTGGTTGTGGACGCTTCAACAAATCATGTTCATGTGGGAATCCCCGAGAATGAAGGCTGGCAATGTCTTGCCCGGGTTGAAGAACAAGCGCTGGAAGGATTATTTTTAGCAACTGAAAAAATCCTCCAAGATTCCAAAAAACAGATTTCTCGGGTCAGCTCGGTATATTATTGCGAAGGACCTGGCTCGACCCTTGGGCTCAGACTAGCCGCCGCATTTGTAAGGACCATAAAATGGAGCCATACTCATGCGGACTTTGAAGTATTTACCTACAACTCACTTGACCTCGCATCCTTACTTGTTTCTCCAAAAAACTCCGTTATCCAAGCACCTTTTCGGGTTGGATTTCGTTTTGTGCGGATACCCAACTCGAGTCCTTTAGAAGCCGAAAAAAAGATTCTTCCTCAGGATGATGCTTTTGCCGAGTACCCGGATAGCTTCCACCTCCCCGATATTCGCAAGCGAGCCACACCAGTACTACCTGAGCAAACGATAAACTATGATCTTTCCAAAATTAACGGGTTAGCGGACCTCAACCTTATCTCAAAGCCCTGCTCGAGTATTCTTCCTTACAACCCGAAAGCTCCTGAATTTAAGAAATGGACGCCCCGGCAGTTGGGCAAATGATCTGCCCCTCAAATGATTTACTCTAAATGAAGGGCATGAGGTCATGGGCTGAAATTGATTTAGCCAAATTGGAAAGAAATCTGCGATTAATCCGAAAATCAATCCCCTCCCATTTTAAGTATGTTTCCGTGGTTAAAGCAGATGCTTATGGACATGGTATTCTCCACACCGCATCACGGCTTATGCAAAGTGGTGTAGACCTCTTTGCTGTCGCGAATGTAAAGGAAGCCAATGAAATTCGTGAGATGGGCTCAGGTTGGCCCATTCTTGTGCTTGGCCCACTTTTGGAAGAAGAGGACGAAGCCCTGATTGATCTGGATTTAATTCCTTCTCTTTCCTGTCTGCAAGAAGTGAAAAGATTTCAATCACTAAGCCAAACTAAAAAAAGGAAAATCAAGGTACACCTCAAAGTAGACACTGGTATGGGCAGAATGGGTGTATGGTGGGAAAAGGCCGCAGAACTTTTTCAGGCAATCAAATCCGCTCATGGCATCGAACTCAAAGGCATTCTCACTCATTTTGCGGAACCGGCTAATGAAGAATTCAGTCAAATGCAGAGAGATCGTTTTCAGCAAATCATAAAGGCTAATCTGCCTAATCCCCTACCCTCTGACTTTATCATTCATGCGGACAACTCCTCATCGCTAAAAGTCCTACAAAAAAATTCATTTTTCAATGCGGTGCGAATAGGTCTCCTCCAGTTTGGGGTCACTCCCCCGATTCACAGTGCCTTGGCTCACCTCCAAGTGGAACCGGTACTTTCCTTTCATGCAAAACTTGCCTTAGTCAAGGACTTGCCTGCCCAAACCTCCCTCAGCTACGGCAGACTTCACACATTGGGTCGAGACTCGAGGATTGGGATCATCAGTGCCGGATATGGAGACGCAATTCCCTTACATTGTGGCAATCAGGCGTCCGCGCTTATTCGAGGAACCAGTTACCCAATTGTCGGCCGCGTAACCATGGACCAAACACTGATTGATCTGACCGATGCACCCCGTGACTTAGTAAATGGAGAAGTGGTTACCTTAATTGGCGAACAAAACGGCAACAAAATTCCACTTGAAACCCTGGCTCTTCATGGAAAAACCATCCCATGGGAATTGCTTTGTTCGATTACAAAGAGAGTCCCAAGAATTTACCTGACAAAGCGTGAGTAGGTTCAGGCGTCAAAGTTTGAATTGATCGAGTCCACAATCTTGGAAAGCTTTTCCAAGCATTTTGCCCGATTATCATAAGCCTGCTGACCATCTTCCGGACAACCATACGGGGAGACCCATCCCATTCCTTTTTCCTCGTGAATTTTGTGTACTTGCTTCATCCAGCTTTCAATTTTCTCAAGGTTTGAAAGTAAACGGTTTCCTTCTTTCGGTGGATCTAGGGGATTTCCGTAAGGAACCCGTTGAGTAACTTCACCGTTCTCATCTTTTGTCTCATCCCATGCGACCTCTGCAGTTTCACAGGCTTCCCAAAAACGAATTTTGGAAAAATCAACACAACCATCTACAACCGCTTCTGCCATGGCTTCTATCTCCGGCATCGCAACCTCCGCAAAACTTTCATCCTCTTCTGGTTGAAAATTCTCCTCTGCATTGATCAATATAGAAGCTTTTTCATCAAAGGCTTTCGCCAATGCCTTAACCATAGAATAGTTGATTTGAGCCCGCAGGTTTCCATCAAGCATCAAATCCACTGCATCAAATGGCAGTTCTTCTTCCTTAGTCTCTTCTTCAACAGACTCCGCTTCTTTATTTTCACTCATTATCTAATTATGCCATCTCAATGGGTATCTTATCAACGGCAATCCGAGTAAAACTAAAAGAATCAAAGAATTAATAAATTTTGATTTAATTATAGTTTTTACATATTTCTTGTCTTAAACTTCCACCGTTGTTCTATTTAATTTCAAATCTCCTCGTTGTAACCAATTCATTGAATGCAATAACCTCCCTGATATAATAATAAATTATGCCAAAATTTAAGTTTTTGTCCTGTAATTATCTAGTCTTTATTATCACATCCTTGGTATTTACAGTCCAATTATCGGCCGAAATACAATTCAACCGGGATGTCCGCCCCATTCTTTCCGGCAAATGTTTCCACTGCCACGGACCCTCCGAAAAGTTCCGTAAGGCAGATCTCCGTCTCGATCTCCCCGAGGAAGCTTTCTCCGAAAAGGATGGACTTGCCGCGGTTGTTCCGGGCAGTACGGATGACAGCGAAGCCTGGCACCGCATCATGTCCGATGACCCCGATGAGATCATGCCCCCACCTGAGATCAAGAAAGAGATGACCGAAGAAGAAAAAGAGATCATCACCAAGTGGATCGAACAGGGAGCCAAATGGGAGGGACACTGGTCTTACCTACCTGTATCCAAGCCTGAGATTCCTGAAACCTCCAACAAAAAATGGGCGAAAAATGAAATCGATCATTTCATTCTCTCCAAACTCGACGATCTGGGAATGAAACCATCCCCCGAGGCGGACAGACGCACACTTATCCGTAGGCTCTACCTCGACCTTACTGGTCTCCCGCCCCGCCCCGCTGAGGTGAACGACTACTTGAATGATCAATCTCCGAACGCCTACGAAAAGATAGTTGACCGCTTGCTCGCATCCGAGGAGTACGCCGAGCGAATGACACTCGTATGGATGGATGCTGCCCGATACGGGGATACTTCCGTATTCCACGACGATGGTCCAAGAGACATGTGGCCATGGAGGGACTGGGTACTTAATGCTTACCGGGAAAACAAGCCCTTTGATGAATTTACCATCGAGCAAATCGCAGGTGACCTCTTACCCGAAGCTTCATTGCAGCAAAAAATTGCTTCTGGCTTTAATCGTAACCACGCTACCACCGATGAGGGCGGAGCGATTGCGGAGGAATTCAGGGTGGAATATGTGGTCGACCGGGTGAAAACTACTTCCAATGTTTGGCTGGGAATGACTTTTGAGTGTGCCCAGTGCCACGATCATATGTACGACCCCATATCTCAGCACGAGTATTTCGAAATGTTTGCCTTCTTCAACAACAACGCCGACCCTGGTATGCAAACCCGTCGCGGAAACCAAGCTCCGGTAGTGGAAATCATGACCCCGGAGCGTGAAAAACAACTGGCGGATTCCGAAAAGGTATTAAAGGGAGCCCGGGGCAAACTCAATGCCCGTCGCCAACAATCTCTGGATCCCTTCAAAAAATGGTTTAGTCAATGCGTCAAAGATATCAAAAGTAAACCCGGCATTCTGGAACCTGAAGGACTGGTTGGTTTTTTTCCTTTCGACCGGGTTGATCTGGAAAACAACAAGTCAGACCATGGCGTACCCGAAGCAACCCCCACGATATTGCGGGATTCCCCCATCAAGGTGGCTAATGCCAAATTCAAGAGTGGAATAAGAATTGAAAAAAATGCCTATGCCGAAGTTCCTAACTTTGGAGATTTCGAGCACAATCAGGCATTTTCCTTAAGTGCATGGGTCAGACCATCCAACAATCAACTCAGTGGTGCGGTGATTGGAAAAATGGACGAAAGCAACAAATTCCGAGGTTATGACCTATGGTTTGAAGGTGGACGACCCGGCATGCACATCATCCATTCCTGGCCAGACAACTCTCACAAAGTAGTTGCTAAAAATCAGCTTAAACAAAACCAGTGGCAACATGTATGCGTGACCTACAACGGACAGGCTGCAGCCAACTCGGTAGAAATTTATGTGAATGGCAAAAAACAGGACAAAGGAAACCCACATCACACATTAAAAAAGAGCAGCATCCGCACAAATAAACCATTTCATATTGGCCGGAGATTCCGTACAGCTCAGTTAAATGATACCGATATTGATGATGTACGGGTCTACAACCGTACCCTTGCTGAAAAAGAGATTACGGAGGTAATGGAACTCTCCTACCGTTTTATCCCCATGCCCAAGGGCTTGGTTTCCTCCATTGATTTTAATACCTTTGAAGGCAATCAGACTAAAGATTCCACCAATGTAAATGGCATTTATGTAATTCATGGTAAAGCCAAGCAGACCGAGTTAGGAAAAGTCGCTTCAGGTTTTAAAGTGGAGCAAGGTGGTTTTATCGAGTCCCCCACTACTGGAGTACTTGAATATAACCAAGCTTTCTCTTGGTCCATGTGGGTAAAAACTACCACCAAACTATCCGGTGCACTGCTTGGAAAAATGGATGAAAAAGCGAAACATCGCGGGTACGATGTCTGGATGGAAGGGGGTCGCCCAGGCATGCACATTATTCACGCATATCCCGAAAACGCGATCAAAGTGGTCACGAAAAACCCCCTACCACTTAATGTATGGAACCACTTGTGTGTAACCTATGACGGATCCGGCAAGGCCGCTGGAATCAATATTTTCGTTAATGGCAACAACCAACAAAAAGACATTGCACAGGATGATCTCACTGCCACCATTAAAACAGACAAAACCTTCCGAATTGGCCGTCGCTATTACGGTGCCGCAGTAAACGGGGTGGAGATTGATGAGATTGGACTCTACCATCGCGTGCTCAACCGCAAAGATGTGGAGAGACTGAGTAAAGTGGATACGCTCTCCCCACTTTTTGCAAAGCCACTTAATTTGCTGGCCAACGCCCAGCGAACTTTGCTGCACGATGAGTATCTCAACCGCTTTGACAAGGAGTATAAAAACCTGCTTGCCGACACCCGAGCAAAGCAGCACCAACTCAACCAACTCAAAAACAAAAAAATCACTTCGATGGTGATGGGAGATAACCCGCCCAACAAGATGCGAGACACTTATCTACTTGTACGCGGGCAGTACAGCACTCCAGATAAATCTAAAGTTATTCCACCAAATACGCCTAATTTTCTTCCGGCGATGAGGGATGACAGTAGTAAGAACCGACTGGGACTGGCCAAATGGTTAACCGATAAAAAAAACCCGCTTACCCCGCGGGTTACAGTAAACCGCTATTGGCAGACTATTTTTGGCAGAGGTATTTCTGATACTCCAAGCGACTTTGGCTCACAAGGTAAGTGGCCTACTCACCCAGACCTGCTCAACTGGCTAGCAGCTGACTTTATCGAAAGCGACTGGGATGTTAAAAATGCGATCCGCCAGTTGGTAACCTCCGCAACTTACCGCCAGTCCTCTGTTACCACCGAGGAACACTTGGCCAAGGATCCGGAAAACCTCTATTTCGCCCGGGCTCCCCGCTTCCGCATCATGGGAGAATTTGTGCGGGATCAGGCCCTGCATATCAGTGGTTTGCTCAACCAAAAATTTGGAGGTCCCGGCGTAAAGCCTTATCAACCCGCTGGTCTGTGGAACGAGGTGTCCCTCGACCGGAACCGGAAGTTTGTTCAAGATAAAGGAAACAAGATTTACCGCAGGAGCATGTACACCTATTGGAAACGCTCCGCTCCCCAGCCCGCCATGACCGCCTTTGATACACCTTCCCGCGAAATCTGTACCATTCAGCGCCAGCGCACCAATACCCCGATGCAATCACTGGTAACACTGAATGATGTGCAATTTGTAGAAGCTTCACGATTCTTCGCCCAGCGGGTCCTGCTGACGGGACCAAAGGATTTCCCCGGACAGGTAAACCGGGCTTTTGAACTGGCTACCGGTCGCCCGGCGGACAACTTGCGCCAACAGGTCATGAAGAAGGCATATGAAAAACAAAAGTCTGCTTTTGATCAAAATCCAGACCAGGCTGATCAATTACTGGCAATGGGAGATTCACCCAGGGAAGAATCTATAGATGCCAAGGAGCATGCCACCTGGACGGTGCTTGCCTCCATGATCCTCAACCTGGACGAAACTTTAAACCGAGAATAAGCAGAAATTAATTTATTATGAATCCTCTCGAACTTCACCAGACTTTTACCCGCAGACAAATGCTCCGGCTTGGAGCTATGGGCATGGGCACTTTGGGCTTTGCCAATATCGCTGCCCCTCTGATCGGAGCAGTGGGAAAACCCGCCGGTGCCACCCCTCTATCCGGCACCCTCAAACGCACGCATTTCAAACCAACAGCCAAGCGGGTGATTTATTTATTCATGTCGGGCGGACCCTCTCATATCGACATGTTCGATTATCATCCCAAATTACGGGAATACCACGGACAGGAACTGCCCGACAGTATCCGCAACGGCCAGCGTATTACCGGGATGACATCCAAGCAGTCCTCCTTCCCCTGCGTGGCTCCCATGTTTGAGTTTACCAAGCATGGGCAGAACGATACTTGGTTTAGTGAGCTCGTTCCTCATACCGCCTCGATTGCCGATGATATCTGTTTGATCAAATCGATGCATACCGAGGCGATCAACCACGACCCAGCCATTACCGCGATCAATACCGGGTCCCAGCAACCAGGCAAACCTGCGATGGGTGCGTGGCTGGACTGGGGAATGGGCAGTCCCAACCAAAATCTACCGGGCTATGTGGTTATGATTTCCAGGGGTAAAGGTAACCCTCAGGCTCTCTATGATCGTCTTTGGGGTAGCGGATTCCTCCCCTCAAAGCATCAGGGTATTAAGTTCCGCTCCGCGGGTGATCCTGTCCTCTACCTATCCAATCCCAATGGGATTTCCCAAACTATGCGTCGGGATATGCTCGATGGCATCGCAGAGATCAACAAGCATAAGAAACTGCAGTCAGGAGATCTTGAAATTGATGCTCGTATCGCACAGTACGAGATGGCTTACCGCATGCAAACCAGTGTGCCCGAGTTAGTCGACCTCGGAGAAGAGCCTGACCATGTTCTCGATATGTACGGTCCGGATGCCCGTAAAAAAGGAACCTTTGCTCACAACTGTTTAATCGCCCGCCGACTCGCCGAGCGAGATGTTCCGTTTGTACAACTCTTTCACCGTGGATGGGACCAGCACGGGTCCCTTCCTCAGGCAATTCGCAACCAGTGTAAGGATGTGGATCAACCCGCAGCTGCTCTGGTCAAAGATTTAAAGCAGAGAGGATTACTCAAAGATACTATCGTAATATTCGGGGGCGAATTCGGACGGACGGTTTACTCGCAAGGCAAGCTAACCAAAGACAGTCATGGACGTGATCACCACGGTCGCTGCTTCTCCACCTGGGTTGCGGGTGGTGGATTCAAACCCGGAATGGAATACGGACGGACTGATGATTATTCCTATAATATTCTGGAAAACCCCGTGCATGTGAATGATCTAAATGCCACGGTTCTGAAAGCCCTAGGCATAGATCACGAGCGCTTCACCTATCGCTATCTTGGGCTCGACCAGCGGCTCACTGGAGTCGACCACCCTAAAGTAATATCTGAACTCCTCGCCTAATTGAGGCTTTCTTTTTCCTAAAAGCACTTCTTCATAAGCATTTTTGCTTTGACCTAGGGTCCTGGGTCAAACAAAACCAAGCTGTGATTTCGGTGGTGGACGAAAGAAGAGCCTTATTGGCGGAATGGTTGGATCAAGATACTCCCTTTTCAGGAAGCTCTCTTGAAATTGCCTCAGCGGATGCAAGTTTCCGGCGCTACTTTCGTATAAATTTTGATGGGCAAAATTACATCGTCATGGATGCCCCTCCTGAATTGGAAGACTCCGGACCNTTTGTAAAAATTGCGGAGTGGATGAAAAGCAAAGATATTCAAGTGCCTGAAATTTTTGCCAAAGATCTCGAAAAAGGGTTCATGGTACTGTCTGATTATGGTGATTTTCATTTTCAGGATGCATTGGAAAGCCAGGATCGTGATTCTTTGTATGATCTGGCCTTGGAAGAGATTGGTAGCATGCAATGCAATTTATTGGATGCTAAGAATAAATTACCCGAATTTGATCAATTCTGGCAAAATAAAGAACTCGATATTTTNCGGGAATGGTGCCTTCCCCATCTCTCTGTAGAAGAGTATCAAAAAAGTACGAAGGCCTTGGTCAAAGGGGTAAATTTGATTCCCAAAGCGTTTATGCATCGAGATTTCCATTGTCGAAACCTGCTTCTATGTTCCGAAAAAAAGCTCGGTATTATTGATTTCCAGGGNGCTATGTTTGGACCTGTCACTTATGATTTGGTTTCCCTGCTCCGTGATTGTTATGTGGATAATGCACCGGCTTGGGTTGACCAGAAAGTTGGTGCATTCCAGCAAAAACTTCAGGTCGCAGGATTGACCTACGCCAGTGTAAGTGAAGATGAATTCCTAAGGTGGTTTGATGTCGCCGGTTTGCAAAGGCATTTAAAATGCGTGGGCATTTTTCATCGGCTGAAAATTAGAGACAATAAACCCGAATATTTAAATGATGTACCACGGGTTCTTCGTTACTGCAAAGAGGTCCTGGATCGGCATTCCGATCTCAAGGACCTAAACAAATTGGTTAGCCAAGCCAGCATCTTGGATTAAATTTTATGAAAGCAATGATTTTAGCAGCCGGTTATGGCAAGCGCCTTCGTCCCCTGACCGATCATACACCAAAGCCCTTACTGCCGATTGGGGGAAAACCGATGATTGTTCATCACCTTGAAAAAATCGCGAATTCCGGAATTAAGGAAGTGGTGATTAACCTCGGACACCTTGGTTCGAAAATCCCCCAGTCTCTGGGCAATGGGTCCACATGGGGGTTATCAATTGAATATTCGGATGAAGGACCGGATCCACTCGAAACGGGAGGAGGTATGACCAAGGCTCTTCCCCTCCTGGGGTCTGAAACTTTTCTTTTGGTCAATGGGGATGTATGGACTGACCTTGATTTTTCTTCGATTCCATCCTCACTTAATGGGAATGACCAAGCCATGCTTTTCCTGGTCGATCAACCCGGTTGGCGCGATAAAGGAGACTTCAAATTGGATGACAATCGCGTACAGGAATCTGATTGCCCCGACCTTCTTTACGCCGGCATCGCATTGTATCACCCATCCATTCTCGATGGAGCGAAAGTCGAAAAATTTTCCATCGTACCGCGTTTGAAAAAGGCGATTCAGGAAGATCGGGTAGCAGGCAAAAAGATCGTTGGTGAATGGGATGATGTCGGCACGCCCGAGAGGTTGTCGGCTCTACGCGAAAAACACGGAGAATAAATTCAGAAAGGCTTGCGGGAACCTCCCGGAATAGTGTTTCCATTTATTGGTTGAGCTTCCGGTAAGCCAAATTCGCCCACCACATAGGCGATCAGGTTTTTTAAGTCCCAATCAGCTAAATCTGTNGAAGCAGTTGCCATCACTCTACCCCACTCGTCTTTAGGGTGATACCCCCGGTCTCCAGAGCGNAATTTACGCATTTGCTCAATAAAATACCAACCTTCCANCTTGTCCAAGGCGGGTGATTTCAGCTTTCGATTGCCTTCTGCCCGTTCGCCATGGCATTGGACACATCTTTGTTCATACAGTTTTTTTCCAAGATTCATGTCACCTTGAATCGTACGAATGGCAGGTTTTGGATCCTGCCTGGCAAACCAGTCAGCCAGGTATGCTATTTCCACCTGGTTTTCGATTTTACGGGCTCCCACTCCCATGAGATATTCCGAACGGTTCTTTGGGTTCTGACCCCGCACCCCGGAATGAAATTTCTGGAGTTGTTCATATAGGTACCAATATTCCATCCCATCCAAAATAGGACCACGTTGAGCCTCCTGCGTACCATGACATACCCTACATTCGTTAACCTTTGCCAACATTTCCGATTCAACCAAAACGGGAGGCACCTCTTGCTTTACTTTTGAATTGGGTTCCTGCTTTTTCACGCAACCCAAGAAAACAANGACGAACAGACTGTTCAGCAGAATTTGGGCTAGGCTTACCTTCATTCATCCCTTTCTAATGGCTCAGAAATAAGGGACAAGCGAATAGCATGACNCGGATCTATTCTTTACGACTGCGATTGTCTATTGCATNATGGATCTATGCCCAAAATCAGGACACAATCGATNAGCAAAANTTTCCCGGATGGCACCCAGGCTCTGAATTCCGTGAATCTGGAGGTCCATGATGGTGAACTCTTGGCACTGGTTGGCCCATCCGGTTGCGGAAAGACCACTTTACTTCGCATTTTCGCAGGTCTAGATACAGCCACAGAAGGGGAAATATTCTTCGATGAGCGGGAAATCTCAAAACTTCCCCCGGATCAAAGAGATTTAGGTATGGTCTTTCAAAATTACGCCCTCTTTCCGCATCTGACTGTTTTCAAAAATATATTATTGGGCCTCGAAAAAAGTAATTTGTCAAAAACGCACAAAGAGGAACAGGTTCAAAAGGTTGCCCAAAGTCTCGGCCTTGCCGACCTACTGATGCGTAAACCATCCGAGATTTCGGGTGGGCAAAGACAAAGGGTCGCACTGGCTCGTTTGCTCGCCCGCAATCCATCCATTCACTTACTAGATGAACCCTTGAGTAACCTGGACGCCAACCTCCGCTTACGAATGCGCCAGGAATTGGCGGAGCTTCACCTAAAGCATCAAAAGACCACTCTGTTTGTGACGCATGATCAAGCGGAAGCCATGACTCTAGGTCAACGAATTTGCCTGCTCAATCAAGGATCAGTTGAGCAAATGGGCACCCCACAGGAACTTTATGATTCACCCAAGAATTTATTCGTGGCCGGTTTCTTTGGTATGCCTTCAATCAATTTAATTCACGGAAAAATCGAATTAAAATCCAATGAAAAACAGGCGGTTTTCAATGCCCAAGACCCAAGCTTCAGTCTTCCGTTACCTCCGAATATCCAACCTGCCCGGCAAAAGATCATTCTCGGCATCAGGCCTGAAAGTGTCCAGCTGGTCGAGTATTCCCCCAAAAATTCATTTGTGATTCAGCGGACGGAATATCTTGGCGATTCGCTGGTTTGTTATCTCGCGGCAGATGAATTGGGAATCACCTGCAAACTGCCTTCCTTTGACATCAACCCGACTGATAAAGTGGGAATCGAAGTCAACTGGAACCATGTTCATTGTTTTGACCCCGAAAGTGAGGAGCGAATTCAACTNAGTGAAAGCTGAGAAAGGGCTGTCCGCATTTTTCTAAAAAANAGGGCNAAAAGACANACNATNGGAANAAAAGANAGAGTGGCCGCNGCCATNCCNATCGATTCNGGNNCCCGGTGACTNACATCACTCAATTTGGTCAAAGCCAAAGGCAAGGTTAGCGAACTATCATCCAGAAGCAAAAGGGCCAACAAGTGTTCCTGCCAGCACAAAGCAAAATGGAGCAGAAAATAAGTAACCATGCTTGGTGCAAAAAGAGGGATTACCAGCAAGAATGACCGTAACGGACTAAAGCCTTCAAGTCTTGATACTTCCATTAATTCAACCGGGAGCTGTCTGAATGACTGGGAAAAGAAGACCACCCCCAACCCACTGGCGATTCCACATAGGACCAGGGAAACGGAATTACCCGTCNAACCAAGCCAATGGAACCATTCAAAAACAGGCACCACCAACGCTTGCCTCGGGATAAGAATGATTAAGAGGGTAGCTCCGATTAAAAATGCTTTCGCACGAAAAGAATATCTGGCTAACACAAAACCGGCTANAGCCGAAACTAAGGTAGCAAAGAAAGCCTGTGTNGAGGCAATCANAAGCGATTGCCAAAGGCTTCCCTCGAAATCAACAAACTTACCTTCAAGTAACAAACTGTAAGACTGTCCGTTGAAATCCTCAGGTAATAACTGAGACGGTTGGTAAATTTCTTTATTGGTTTTGAAAGACGAGAAAAACATCCAAGCAAAGGGATACAAACTTAACAAAGCAAAAGACAAAAGTATCAGAATGGAAAGCTGACGAATCATGCTTTGGATAGATGAAGACGGACCCGTAAAATTAAAAATAAACAGCACGCCACAAGGGGTGCAACAAGCAGACTCATCGCGGTTGCACCCGGAAGGTCAAACCGACCGGATCCGCCGGGGAAAGCGACTTGGTAAACATAAGTAACAAGAAGCAAACCTGAGTCTAGGATTCCTCCTGATCCGCCCAAAAGGGTATATGCACCCGAAAAAGAAGCAACCCCATCGACAACCAAAAAAACTCCAACAAACAGAGCAAGATTACGAACTCCAGGCACGAGAATTAAACGAATGCGAGACAAAGATTTCATGCCCTCAAGTTTTGCTACTTCAAAATGCCAATTCGGAATGCCTTCTAACGCACAAAGAAAGAAGAGTGTGGCCACTCCCGTCCATCGCCAAACCGATTGTATAACTAAAGAAGGCATGATGAAATTCGGATCCATCATCCAGTTAATTGGATCCAGACCAAGCGGAATGATCAAATATTGATTCAAGGCACCCTCTCTTCCGTGAAAAAAGAGATAGAATAATTTCGACATAACCCCCGGTAAGGCAAGACCCGGGATAAGTAAGCAAAAAGCGAGAATTCCCCGATAGAGTCTTGGTAGTTCAAATAGACCAATCGCCAGCACAAAAGCCAGTGGGATGATACAAATCACTGAACCTAAAACATACTTTAAGGTATTAGACAAAGCCTTGTGGAATTTTGGGTCACCTATAGTTCTTTGAAAATTTTGGACACCCACATATTCAATCTCTGGATTCTCAGAAGTTGCGAATCCTGAATCTGAGTTTTGCAAGGCAAGGTCTATCCCTAAAAACAGGGGCACGACCCAAAATAACAACCATAGGCCCAAAAATGGGAATAGAAGAGGTGATAGCCGACGGAAACTTTCTAAAGGAAGCCCGTTCATTCAAAAAAGATGTGTTCTATCTTTCCCCCCAGGATTGTTTCATTGCATCCCGATATTGTGAGATAGCTTCCTGCGGAGAAAGTGCACCAAACATGACAGAACCAAAATAATTCTCCTGCATCAGGAATATAGCTTGCGGACGGCGCGGATCAACCACTACGGGTGGTATTTCATCAGCCAACTCAACAAGGAGATCCCCCATGGATTGTTTAAAGTAAGGGTGTTCTTTAAGTAAATCTTTATCTTTCCATGCAGGCAGATAGGCGGGAAAACTGTTCCCCTGTAGAAATCTTTCTGCGTTTGCCTCTTTATTCTTCATCACGAATTCCAAAAACTTCCAGGATATGTCTTTTTGCTTGGTTGCTTTACATATCATCAATCCCTGCCCTGCAAAAGTGGCGGTCCTTGGTCCCAACTTGCCATCCTCACTTCGCCAAGTGGGTAGCGGCATCATCCCCCACAAACCTTCCATGCCGGGTGCGAATTGTTGAAAAAGATCCAATCCATACCAATCCGCACCAGCTACGCAGAGAACTTCTCCCGTTTCGAGATCGCCACTAAAAAAAACTGGGTCAAAGATAGATCCACGATCTGGCATCACCGCGATTTGTGCCTGCGACATTTCGGCAAATTCTTGGAGAACATCAATTGCTATTTTCTCGTCGGGCAGAAAATTGCCTTTTTCGTCAAAAAGATCACTCCCTTTTTGCCTGAGCAGCACATCAAATAAAGTACCATCGAGTGCAAGCATCCTTTGTCCCTGTGAATCCTGCAATTCCTCGCCAATGATCGCCATGTCTTCCCAAGTTTGCAATTCTTCAGGTTTGATCCCATACTCTTCAAATAGGTCTTTTCGATAATAGAGTATCATCGCACTCAGTGATTGGGGCAGCCCGAGAAGTTGGTTTTTATAAGTAAAAACTTCTAATCTTCTGGGATGTAATGTTTTGTCTAACTTCGACTTCTTCGCTAACTGAGTCAGGTCCAGAAATGGGCTGGGCCCATTTAGAAAAACTCCAAAGAAGGTCTCATCCAATTGCACCATGTCAGGAATCCCCTCACCGGTCCGAAGGGCAACACCTAATTTATCAGGCATTTCCCGAAACCCGTAGGCTTTTACTTCCAATTCAAAACCCTTGTTTTTCTTGGCGAAAATCTCCGCCATTTTTTCGTAGTAAACCTGATCCTGGAACGAACTGATCCAAAGTTCGAGTGATTTTGCATTAGAAAATGAACTGAAAAAAAGAATAAAAATCAGTGCCTTATTTAGTAAAATAAATGTATTCATCTATCTTCTCTTTTTAATTAATAACTTCCTAATTCGCAAACATTTAAGTTGAAATTAGCACCGATAAAAAATTATAATGGTTGTTATTCAGATATGCCCAATGAAAAATATTAAGAAAATTAGGAGTAGGCACTCGAAAGACTATTTAAATTATAGTACCTTAAGAATTCTATACCTGTTCGTGTTATGTTTTTTGTCGACCTTTAACAACCACTTATTACACGGTGACCAAAATAACACTTCCTTTATTGTGTCAGGTGGAACCCAAACCTATCCTTTCTACACTTTAACATTTGAAGCTAATGGATCAGGTGTTGATTTCGAATCCTACCCTCTCCGCAAGGGAAATACATACATTTTCAAGGCGGGTACTATTTCTGCAGCTCATCCATTCAATATTGGATCATCGCACAATGTATCTTCCTCGCATGCTACCGGAGGCCCACTTGATCAATATTCAATAGATGATGGTCTTAGTATTACCGTAAATCTTCCAACTGATTTCCAAGGAACTTTAGCTTACTTTTGCACGGCTCATGCATCAATGAGTAGGACTTTTACCATACTTGATGCTAGCCCCCTTAATACAAATTTTTTACCAGTATACGATTTAAACTCAACACATTTACATGCATTAACTTCTTCTCAAGGTGTTGTTGTCGAAGGAAATTACTCGATAGTTCAGGAGATGAATGCGACTAATAACCCTGAGATTCGTATACGTCCCATGTTTTTCTCGAACGGTGACTGGCAGTATTTTGGTCAAAATCAATTTTACAACGCCAATCAGAATATTCAATCCATGCAAGATGTGGATGCTTACCTTCAATCGCAGAACCTATATCCGGTGAATGGACCTCAGGGACATCCGATCTATGATCTGAACACAACTCAGGTAACCAACCTGACAAACGGTGCAGCAAATCAGGCAGGACATTATGCAGTGGTTGATGTTAACCAATCTCATGCAGATCTTGAACCGGTCCAACAGAATGGCAATGGTACTTGGACAGTTACCCCTGCGGATGATTATGTAAATTTAGTTCCTTCACGCTTTTCAGATATCAACGCAACCAAGGCATGGTTCGATACAAACGCTTCTGCACCGGTTGCCTACTTACCTTTCGATAACAATCATTCCCAACAAGGCGATCATAATGGAAGCGGCCACTTAGCAGTTTATGATTTTAACTCAAGCCACCTTTTATCCTTACTCCCCCCTTCTAGCTCTGCACCTGAGGGAAACTATTCCATAATTGATTACAATAGTTTGTTTAAAGCAGTGCCAATGGAGTTTGTTAATGGCCAATGGCAACAAGTTCAGAATGGTACCTCTTACCCATTGTTCAGCAGTGCTTTTTCTTCGTGGCAACAAGTTAATTGGTGGTTGCAGTATGAAAATCTAGATCCACTTAACGGGTCACCAGGCCATCCTATCTATGATTTGAACTCCAGTATCATCACTAATCTTACCAACGATGCAGAAAATCAGGCTGGGCACTATGCAGTTGTTGATGTTAATCAATCTCATGTTGATCTGGAACCCGTCCTTCAGGATGCCAATGGTTCTTGGGTGGTCACTCCTGCTGATGATTACACAAATCTTGTCCCCGCTCGATTTGCTGATCTAAATGCAACTATGGCATGGCTTGATGCCAACGCCTCTCCACCGGTTGCCCACATGCCGTTTGATAACAATCATTCCCAACCAGGTGATCACAATCAGTCCAATCCTGGCTCAGGTCCGAACGATCATAATACTAGCAGTCACCTCGCTATCTTCGATTTTAACAGTTCTCATTTATTTCAGTTAACCGGCTCTGAGTCCGCACCGGAAGGAAACTACTCGATTGTTGAACAAGATGATGGTCAAGGTGGAACATATCTAACTGCATTACCTATGCAGTTTAACAATGGTCAGTGGCAGCAAAAATCTCAAGGTATTCCTTACCCCCTAGACAGTCAGGCTTTTCCCGTAATGCAGGATGTGGATGCTTTCCTGCAATCCCAAAACCTATATCCGGTCAATGGACCTCAGGGACATCCAATCTATGATCTGAACACTACCCAGGTAACCAACCTGACAAACGGGGCAGCCAACC
>NZEN01000036.1 GCA_002689665.1 Opitutia bacterium
AAATCCATCCAGGTGCTGACGATAATGGATCGGGAGTTAGTGCTCTGCTTGAAATCATAAGATTACTTTTAAACGACCCAAAACTTTCTACAAATTTGAAAGTCGATGTTGTATTTGCCACATGGTCAGGAGAGGAGATTGGTTTGGTAGGATCTTCATTTTTTTCTAATCAATTAAGTTTTACTAAGGAAAATTCCGAGCGTCCTATTATTGCGTATCTTAATATGGATATGATTGGTCGCCTGAGAGACAAGATGACGATTCATGGTGTTGGGTCTTCTACTAGTTGGAGAAAAATTATTCAAAAAGCGAATGTCCCCTTACGTATCAATTTGAACCTTCAAAACGACAGTCACATTCCAACCGATACAACTTCTTTTTACTCAAAAGGTGTTCCAATTTTAAGTGCTTTTACCGGACTCCATGATGATTATCACTCCCCTTCCGATACAGCTGACAAGATAAATTATGATGGCATCAATAAATGTGCTAAATTGTTTACAAGAATTATTACTACTCTATCTGAATACGGAACAATTGACTATCTCAGCCAACAAGCACCATCATCAAAAAGTAGAACAAAATTAAGAGCATATTTAGGTACAATCCCGAATTATTCTCAAACCGACCAGAAAGGAGTCCTCTTATCAGGTGTTACGCAAAAAGGGCCGGCGGATATTGCAGGTTTGGAAAGTGGAGATCTCGTAATTGAACTGTCCAATTTCAAAATAGAAAATATTTACGATTATACGGAGGCTATTGGCAAAATTAACGCTGGCAAAAAGGAAACTATTAAGGTTTTGAGAAACGGAATCGTTAAGACCCTAACTATTATTCCTAAGGCCAGATAGCAGAAAACTAATGCTCTTTACTTATTTGGCTTCCAACTAAATGTTCCTGTACCTTTTCGATCACCACCAACTTTTTTTGCAGTGCTGCCATCGACCGAAATAATCAGGTTCTCCAATTGAGTTGAATAACATCTAAAAGATCCCTCAAACTCGATATCCTCAGTCCAACCACTTACCAAATCGTCATATTCATGAAAAACAGGTGGACTCTTACCTTCATCACACACAATTAATTTATCAACATCCGCAGAGATTGTAATTGTAAGCAAGTGAGATGCGGAAATGGACTCTTTATTAATTTGTTCATTCTCCAGCGTTTCACTAGTAACCTCAGATATTGAAGACTGTTGGAGTCCACTCCTCTCAGGATCAGAACCCTCTGAAAGTAAATAAATAATGATAACAATGGCAGCAGTCACCCCTACCCCGGAAAGTGACAAAATAACAGGCAAAGAGATGTTCTTTCTTTTGGTAGAAGAGTCTCGATGATGACTAGAACTTGGGCTGGAAGGCTTCGATGATTGAATTGGGTTATCCGAGTTATCTTGTGAAACGATAGAGCCCAATGATTTTTTTAATGACTTGTTTCCAGATTTACCAAGATCTGAGTCTAGGTCTGCAACCATTGCATCCTGATCCAAACCAAGAAATTTAGCATATAACCTCACAAAGCCTCTAAGGTAAACTTCCGGGAGATTTATTTCGTAATTTCCGGATTCTATCGCAGAGAGATAATCCCCACGAATCTTTGTACTTTCGGAAACCTCCCGTAGGGATACTCCTTTTCTTTTTCGAGCTTCTTCAAGTTTTTGTCCTACAGGCATTGTTTTATGCAAATTAAAGTTAACATTTTTGGCAAGCGGAGACTTTATAAATCCATCAGTATTTCCCTACCCTGCCCAGGAACATCTGGACCAATTAATCCACGGTCCTCCAAATCATCCATTATTCTGGCAGCACGATTGTAGCCTATACTCAGCTTTCTTTGTAGATTTGAAGTAGACGCTCTTTTCGTAGAACGAATAACCTCTATTGCTTTACGAACCATGGGATCCTCGTCTGAATCATCTCCACCCCCAAGAACATCATCCTCTCCGGCAGACTCGATCTGCTCTCGAACTTCTTCAATAATTTGAGGAGGCCCATTAATTTTTAAGTAATCAACAATGCCATTAATCTCCTCATCACTCACAAATGCTCCCTGTGCGCGAAGAAATGTGGAACTGCCAGGCGGTATAAATAGCATATCCCCCTTCCCAATAAGTGCCTCTGCACCTTTTCCGTCGAGAATAGTTTGACTGTCTCTGTAGGAGGCCACCCTAAAGGAGATACGGCTGGGCAGGTTAGCTTTTATGACGCCTGTTATGACATTTACGGAAGGTCTTTGTGTGGCAATAATCAAATGAATACCTGCGGCTCTTGCCAATTGGGCGAGCCTTGCGATACCAGTCTCCACATCTGCCTGTGCTACCATCATTAAATCAGCAAGTTCATCAATAATACAAACAATATATGGAAGTTTGTTCTCTGGAATTTCAAGTACATCGTCATCACGCGGCACCTCAATCGAGGATAGGGCAGCTCTTTCCTCTGCCGTCATTTGCGCATCCAAAAGTTGGGCTTTCTCTTTCTCTTCTTTATCCTTAAGAATTTTGGCGTTAAAACCAGCTATGTTACGAACACCGACTTTGGAAAATATTTGGTACCTTCTTTCCATCTCTACTAAAAGCCATTTCAATGCACCCGGTACTTTCTTCGGCTCTGTAACAACCGGAATAAGCATGTGGGGTAAATCATTGTAGACTTTCATTTCCACAATCTTTGGATCTACCATTATAAATCTAACATCTTCAGGGCTCGAATAATAACAAAGAGAAGCGATGATTGCGTTAATACAAACAGTTTTTCCCGAACCTGTGGACCCAGCAACCAATAGATGCGGCATCTTGGTCAGGTCGGCCACGAGGGCTCTTCCACTCGCTTCTTTACCGAGGACAATAGGGATTTCAGCACCGGCATCTGCCCATGCTTTAGATTGAAGGATTTCCTTTAGGCAGACTGGGGCGGGTTTCTGATTTGGAACCTCGATTCCAACACAACCTTTGCCAGGAACTGGTGCTAATATCCGAACGCTATCGGCTTTTAATGCCATCGCTAAATTCTTATCAAGGTTGGCAATTTTTTCTACCCGAACCCCAGCTGCAGGATGCACATCGTATCGAGTGATCACTGGACCTGTATGAACTTCACCCAACTCAATTTCCACCTTAAATTGGGCAAGAGTTTCCTTGAGATTCCGGGCCTTGATCATATGATCCTCGTCTTCATTAGCTTCTTCTTCTGGAGGCTCCATGAGCAACTCCAATGTAGGGAAGTGATAATCACCTTTACGTTCTGGAAAAAGGTCACCTGCTTTTTCAGTCTTGGCTGCCCGTACAACCTTAAAACCATCCATCTCAACTTCAGGTTGTTCAGGCGTGTTTTCTTCTGAAGATGAAGTGTCAGGAATAGCGACTCTCTCTTCCTTTGGAACATCTGGCATATTGGGAGAAGCAGCCTTCTCATTGATTGGATTTAATGAGTCTTCTTCCTCTTGAAATTTATTCTTTTTATTTGCACTTCTCGAAGATGTGACAGGTTCATTTGCTCGTAAGTCTTTTACAGGTGGATCACTTTTTTGCAGTGAGACATCTTCGAATAATAAATCTTCTTCATCTTTAGAATTAAAGAAACCAAAACCCCATTTCTTAGATTTATTTTGGTCAGGTTCTGACTTTTCCAACTTATTGTCTTCTGCGTCTTCTACTAGTGTAGCTTCCTTAGGAGATTTTTTTATGCTCTTCAAACCCGATACTACTTTATTGAGCTTACTAAGAGGGTTTCTCAGTTTAAAATACCACCGGATGTGATAAAAAAGTCCCAACATGAGACCTAT
Organism: Opitutia bacterium; assembly: GCA_002689665.1. GTDB lineage: Bacteria > Verrucomicrobiota > Verrucomicrobiia > Opitutales > Seribacteraceae > Seribacter. The sequence goes on from NZEN01000036.1 coordinate 3,787, forward strand.
CAATGAGAGAAGAATAGTTCCTACGCTACCAAGCCAAGTTTTAAGCGGACCAGAGTTTTCAAAAGCATTACTTACGGACTCCACAAAGGGCATTCCGGAATATAAGAATGCACCAAGCGACCCCCCTGCTCCATGTTCATAAAGGTCATTTTCAAAAGCGGGATCATTATTTGATGCTAAATTGGAATGGTCAGTAACATTACCAATTATACTTACAAAAAGAATACAGGATAATGTAGATAAAAATTGAGTTAATTTGACCGATGAAGTCGTCTGCTTGAAGGATGCAATTGACAAGTTAAGAAAAAACCATGGAAGCAACCATGAAGATAAACCGAACCATCCATTAAAGCATCTCCCTATAAAAACACCTGTCTTCCCCAAAACGGGTGAATCACTAATTTGGGGTGATTGATGTACAAATTGGGGGTCATAGTCAACTAAGGCAATTAAACTAAAGGCAGCGACCACTGCTAGAAAAATTGACAGAACAATACTCCTATTTGGAGTAGCAGCATTTAATTTCAGGTCAGTTTTGCTCACCTGAAATTAGAAGTAAGAAATTCCCGCATACAACAATCATTTACACAACCACACTTCTCTACTAAAAGGAAATGCGTGAGTATTTTCAAGTTTGAACCAATTTATAAGAAAAGAGTTTGGGGCGGAAATCAATTTAGTGACTTGTTTGATCCAAAGATTGATAAAAATGAAAGATTTGGAGAATCGTGGAATATTGTAGATCGGGATGATGATCAATCACTTTGCNAATTAAGTACCGGAGATAAAATTTCATTACGNNACCTTCTTGAAAAACAAGGGCGAGAAGTCATAGGACCNNNCTGGAANAAAGGTATGAAATTTCCGGTNTTAATTAAATGGTTAGATTGCCAAGAAAGATTAAGCCTCCAAGTACATCCTCCTGCCACACTTTGCGAAAAACTAGGCGGCGAACCAAAAACTGAAAATTGGTATGTTGTAAAAAGTAATGATAACTCAGGACTTTTTCTGGGATTTAATCAACAAACATCAAAAGATGAATTAAGGAAATCACTACAAAATTCTGATGCAGAAAAACTTTGCCATCGAATCAAAGCATCTCCGAATGATTCCGTACTTGTTGAAAGTGGACGAATCCATGCAATCGATGCCGGCAACCTAATTCTTGAAATCCAGCAGAATTCAGACACCACATACCGTGTATTTGACTGGGGACGTGTAGGTTTAGATGGTCAGCCGAGAGATTTACATATCGAGGAAAGTCTTGAATCAATTATATTCAATGATGTAAGACCATCTTCGATACGAACAAGCAACGAATATGGGATTGAAACTATCGCAAAATGCGAACATTTCAGAATACGAAGATTAAATTTAAGCAAAAAATCTACATACAATATCAAAGATTCTGAGTACGGGTGTACAATACTCAGCCCATTTTCAGGAAAATCATTTTGCGAGAATCAGTTGCTTGAACCCGGGATTTCCTATATTTCACCATATTCTTCTTCATGTGAAATCGAAACCGATGAAGATTGCTGCATGTTAATAACAGACTGCTTTTAACGATAATTAAACGACATCAATTAATAACAATCACCCACATATCAAGACACTTTACTGAAATACAACCTTGCATAATAAATGGATCAAGAAGCACAAAATACCAAAAAAGAAATCCCGGATGAATCTGATATTCAGGAGAACCCTGAAAATAATGAAAAAGTGAATGCAGAATCAGAAACTGATGAGAAGGTGAATGAAAAGTTAACCAAAAAAGTACAGGATGCATATTCTCAAAATGAAGACTTTCAGGATAAATATGTTCGGGTACTTGCAGATCTTGAGAACCTTAAAAGAAGACAAATTAAAGAACGGGAAGAAGCCGTACAGCGTACCAGGTCCCAAATAATCGGAGACCTCTTACCAACGCTGGATGCCTTTCAAATGGGCATGCAGGAAGTTGAAAAAGATGAATCAACTAAAAATATCTTTGTAGGGATTTCCATGGCATATAAACAAATGGAAAATATTTTGGGGGAGTATGGACTGGAATTACTTGATCCTGTTGGCACTGAGTTTGACCCAAAGTATCACGAAGCACTAAGTCATCAAGTTAGCAAAGAAGTTGAAGAAGGATTCATAATACAAACCATTCGCACCGGATATAAAATGAAAGATAAATTACTCCGACCAGCATCTGTAATAATTTCTCAGGGCAGCAAAGAGACAGAACAAAACTAATCAAAAATACGCATGTCAGATAAAGACTTTTATGAAGTTTTGGGGGTTGAGCGCGGAGCAAGTGCTGACGAAATCAAAAAAGCCTATCGCAAACTTGCGATAAAGTACCATCCTGACAAAAACCCAGGAGACAAAAAAGCAGAAGAACAATTTAAGGAAATCTCAAACGCGTTTGAGGTTCTAAAAGACGAAGAAAAGAGACAGAAATATGATCAATTTGGACATGATGCCTTTCAAGGTGGAGGTGGCTTTTCCAGAGGGGTTGATCCATTTGATCTTTTCAAAGATGTTTTTGGTGGTGGAGGTGGTGGTGGATTTGGAAGCATTTTTGACGACTTCTTTGGCGGCTCTTCAGGGGGTGGCTCAAACGAAGGCAGTAGAGGATCTGATCTTCGGGTAAGTGTTTCTATAACTCTTGAACAAGCCTCAACTGGAGTTGAAAAAGAAATAAAATACCACCATCACGGAGAATGCTCTAAATGTGATGGAAGCGGAGCAAACGCAGGATCAGGTAAAGTTATGTGTTCAACATGCGGGGGCCTTGGTCAAGTGGCTTCTAATCAAGGCTTTATTAGCATCAGAAGAACATGTCCAACATGCAGTGGAACGGGCGTGACAATTGAAAATCCATGCCAGCATTGCAAAGGCGAAGGAAGAATCAGAAAACAAGGAAAGGTTAAAGTTAAGATTCCTCCTGGGGTAAGTCATGGCAATAGGCTATGTTCAAGAGGCAGAGGAGATGCAGGATCAAGAGGCGGCCCTTCTGGCGACCTCTATGTAGATGTAAATATTGATGATCATGCACTATTTGAAAGGGATGAAGATGACTTATTTTATGATCTACAAATTCCCTATGCCTTAGCTGCTCTTGGAGGAACAATAGAAGTTCCCACTCTAGACGGAAAAATTTCATTAAAAATCCCTTCAGGAACCCAATCAAATAAAACATTTAGGCTGAAAAATCACGGCATGCCTAATCTCAGATATTCCTCAAGGAATGGAGACTTGTATGTTAAGATTTCCATTCTGGTACCAACAAAACTTTCTAAAGAACAAAAAGATTCACTTATTCAATTTGCAAAATCATGCGGCGAAGAGAATTTTTCAGA
>NZEN01000037.1 GCA_002689665.1 Opitutia bacterium
GGCTTTACAGAATTCTTTCTTGTAGATAGAGATTTAGATCAAGTACTTGCTGAAGCACGAATAAGATTACCAGCTAATGAGGGCATTGGTTCCTATGCAGAGTACTGGGCACGCTCTGTACAGAGGGGCTATCGTTTCCCTGGTGCTGCTGCATCAATCAGGAATGCGTTGGCAAATGAAAGCGTCCTAAGAATCAAAACTAATTCTTTGGGTGAAGCTAATATTGAAAATGTTAAAGCAGGAAGATACTTCCTTGTTGGAGCTTCTACCCTTGGACAAGTCGGTGTTGTTTGGTCTAAACCAATAGACCTTTCAAACGGGGTTAACGATGTAAGCCTTAGTCTTCGAGACGCAGCTTGGGCCGAATAAAATTACTAGTCCTTAAACTGTTTAAGAATTCTAAGATACCTTACGGAATCTAAATCACCCAAGCTTGTTGCCTGATCAAAATGTTTGGTTGCCTCCTTGTAGTCAATCTTTACGCCTTGTCCTAAGAAAAAGAGTATCCCTAAATGTCTCATTGCAACGGGATTGTTTTGGGCTGCTGATTTATCAAAGTAGAATTTAGCATCCAAAAATTTACCAAGTTTATAATTTTGGAGGCCTAAATTTAGTAATGACTTAGCTTCGTCTTCTGGTTCGTCAAAGATCTTGGGGTCTATTAAATCTTCTTCGTCGAAGGAGGTAGGTTCCTTAAAATTTTTAGCTATTTTAATGGTTGTGGACTGATTTTTGTCATTTAAATCTGTGGAAATAGACTTTGAAATATTTTCCTTAAAACTGGTTTGCGTGGATGGCACTTGATAAGATGCAGGTGCAAGTTCTGATCTAGCCAATAAGTTCTCATATCTCCGTAATTGTAGGGCTGCATCGGCCGAGCCTTTCTGTGAGGCTCTCCTCAGCCATTGTACAGCTAATGCTAGGTTCTTGTTGATGCCGTCACCCTGTGCGAGTTTCATTCCTAAAACTAGTTGTGCCATGGCTAGTTCTCGACTAGCTGCCGCGTGGATCCATCGCATCGCTATTTCATCATTCATGGGAAGTCCATCACCTACTGAATATGCCATACCGAGATAAAACATGCCAAGGGGAGATTTTGATTTTGCGGCTTTAGAGCACCATTTGATAGCTAATGAAGAATTTTTCGGCGTTCCAATTCCTGTAAAATAAATCATTCCCAGAGTTGCCTGGGCACTTGCAAAACCTCCGGCAGCAGACTCTTCAAGATGCCTGAGTGCTTTGGGGATGTTAGCCGGCGGATTGTCGATTTCCATCATTCCTAAACAGAAGAGGGCAAGTGCATCTCCTTTGTTACCTAGTTTCCTAAGATTTGTATGCAGGTAAGCCTCATCGTATAGAAAACGACCTCTCGGTACATTACCTCTCTCGAGCTCAAGTGCGGCAAGTGTGGCTAAACCGAGAGCCCCCTTTTTTTCCGATGCCATTTTGGCCCACCTTTCTGCCTCTTCCAAATCCACAGATAACCCGTATTCTCCGTGTTTATGAAATAGGGCAAGCACTCCTTGATAATAGGCATCTCCGTTAAATGCTTTTTCCTGAATGGTTGCCAATGTCTCTTTAAGTGGATTTGCCCAAAGGGCTAAGGTACACAAAAAAGGGCTTAACCAAAATAAAAGGAACAGAACTTTTCCGGACTTGTTTTTTTTGAACATGAACTTGGGCGAAGGATTTTTAGGGGGAAATACCTTATACTTTATTTCAAATGATCCTAAGCAAGTTTAATTTTAATTCGATTCGAAAATGTTTTTTATTATTTTCTTATAAATGTTTAGGATTTGTTCGAAATGTGATTTTGAGTGGCACAGCGAAGATGGAGATGCATGCCCAGCATGTGGGCGAGGAAAAAAAGAGTCACGCAAAACTTCGTTAAACCTAAACTCAACAGAAAAACCGATGAATGGTATTTTTTTTAATAACCAAAAGGCTTGGGTACAAGCTTTGGCCATTATCAGTATGGTTTGCCTCTTAGTCCTGTGGTTTAGTTCTGGCTAGTCCAAGGGATTTCTAGTTATTTAAATGGTCGGATGAATTATCCGCAGTGGGAAGAAAAGGGGATTCAAAAGCATCCGTGAAATTATAGCCTCCATCAAAATCCTCTAATGAGTCATTGTCGGTTCTTCCCAATATGCCAAATTCCACAAGATTGAATACGATATTTCCAAAATCTCTGCACTGTTTTATATTCCAATGGTTCATTAAGGTAAGTGTCATGGGACCAAATCGGTCCAGTGCAAATGAGCGTATGCCTTCAAGTAATTCTTCTCCGGATACATGACCTTTGTTCTTCCTCGAATTTTCATCCAGCGACTTTAAAGTATGATCGAGAGCTTCTCGTATAAAAAAATAAGCCCCTTTTGCATACCTACCGTCTTTTTGGTGGATTTCTTTTACTACTTCGGGAAAGTTCTTGTCGCTCATATGGGGTTAAGGTAAAGATTAATTAGAATCTATTTTAAGTACCCGATCAAACCTCAAATGTAATGAAAGTTAATTATTCAATGGCAAAAGGACGGGCATCCCCGCATTGCATAACTTGGGTTTATCGAAAAAAAAGGTACCGTAAGTACTTTCGAAGCAGATTAGACGCCTTACGCTTTCGAAATGACAAGGAGCAGGAGTTGGGGATCGTTCAGAGGACGGGTATCGAAAATGAACTTCTCTTTTGGTTGTTGGGTGAGATTAACGATAAATTAAATACAATGGAGGAAAAGATTGGTCGTCTAGAAACTTCAATCCTTAATCAGGAAGAATCTTTAAAGGAAATTAAAAAGCCACCTGCTCCCAAAATTTTACGAATTTCAGAGGCTGCAAAGGTATTGAGAGTCTCCAGTCGCAAACTTTATTATCTTTTGGATAAGGGTGTATTCAAGAGATACAAACTTCCTCATACCCGCACTACCTTTATCAAATTGAATGAGGTGGAAAAAGCTCTTGGTACTGAAAATGTGGAAGATTTACTTCGTTAAATTTAGTTTTGCCAAGTAATATTACTAGCTTATAACAACAATTCATGAGTAAATTTCCAAGTGGAGTAATAACAGGTGATGGCGTTCAAGCCATTTTTAATGATGCACAAGAACATGAGTACGCTTTGCCTGCGGTGAATGTTGTTGGAACTAACTCCGTTAATGCGGTTCTGGAGACGGCAGCAGCAGTTAATTCTCCTGTAATGGTTCAGTTTTCTAATGGGGGCGGATCCTTCTTCGCAGGGAAGTCTCTCGATAATACCGACCAAAGATCGGCAATAGCCGGCTCTGTGTCCGGTGCGATGCATGTGCATCAAATGGCAGAGGCTTATGGCGTACCTGTAATTCTTCACACCGATCATGCTGCAAGAAAACTTCTTCCCTGGGTCGATGGGATGTTGGATGCGGGCGAGAAGTTTTACGAACGCGAAGGCAAGTCACTTTACAGTTCTCATATGCTCGATTTATCAGAGGAGCCCATTGATGATAATTTATCAACCTGCAAAGAATACTTTGCGAGAATGAACAGCATCGGCATGACCATCGAAATTGAGTTGGGTGTAACTGGAGGTGAGGAAGATGGTGTTGATAATACTGATATTGATAGCTCCAGGCTCTATACGCAACCTGAGGAAGTAAATCAAGCCTACGAAACTTTAATTGAGGTGAGTCCTCGTTTTACGGTTGCTGCGGCTTTTGGAAATGTTCATGGAGTATACAAGCCAGGTAATGTTGAGCTAACTCCCAAAATTCTTCTTAACTCTCAAGAATTCCTTAAAAGCAAACACGGATTGGGAGATAAACCAGTGCATTTCGTATTTCATGGAGGGTCAGGATCATCCAGAGAGCAAATTAGGGAAGCTATCGGTTATGGTGTTGTGAAAATGAATTTGGATACCGACATGCAGTGGGCTTACTGGGACGGCGTACACGATTTTTATAAAGAAAATAAAGATTATTTACAGGCCCAGCTAGGGAATCCTGATGGCGATGATAAACCGAATAAAAAATTCTATGACCCAAGGGCTTGGTTACGTTCAGGTGAAGTTGCGTTTGTTGATCGATTGAAAAGATCTTTTGACGATTTAAACTGTATTAATCGCAACGCCTAAATACATAAGCCCTCACATCTGGGGCTATTTTAAATTTTTCTTTCAAATACTGATTTACTTTATTATGCGTTTAAGTAAATTGATTTAAATGGATAACGAAGAAAATTTACCAAAAAGAATCGTACGCACCATCACTCTAACGAATGATGATCTGATGCTATTGGATGGCATTGAAAGGACCATGTCGCGCACTGGGCAAAGAATTAAAACTGACTCAAAGCTTATCCGGGCAGCGATTCAAATTGCATCCAAATCATTGAATAATGAGAACTATGATTTGATGGAAATCGCCGAGAAGGTAGTCCGTGAAGATGGAAGGACCCTTAGTAAGCTTTTAGAGAAATCTAAAAAGCAATAACAGAACTAGTTTTCCATATATTCTATTAGCTCAGTGAACTCGTAAGTGTTGAGCACTATTTTACCTTCCCCATTTCTTATTTGATAATTTTCTAAGTCTTTTTCGGTACCCAAGAAACAAGGTCGTGATGGGAGTTTAGCAACCTTCTGAAGTGAAAGTTGTGATTGCGGAAACATAATTGTGAGTAAGCCCGTTGCCTCTTCGCATATTGCTGAAAGAGCATTAGCAATCCCGTCGGGAGCTTTATTTGCCAATAATACATATCCTGCAAGATTTTCTTCAAATTCAACTCTCCATTTTCTGTCACGGCTTAGATAATGAAGTGTGCCAAAAATTTTCAACAACATTGAATTACCTGACGGAGTTGAATTATCATACCAAATCTTTTTTCGACAGGGTAGGGGAGTCCGGTAGTTATTCTCGGTAAAGAAGAAACCTGGCATTTCGAGGTCTTTGAATTTTTGAATAACTTTTTCTGTTAACTTTAGGGCTTTTTCGAAATAATGATCCGGACTCTTTCTGTTTATGAGAGGTGCAATACAGTGCAGATCGAGCATTGCCTGAATCCAAAAACAATAATCATCAAGATTACCCACTGATTCAAAGCTGGTTTCCGGATAAACACAACTGCTGACAATTAAATCGTTATTTTGGTATGCCGTAGATATCCATTCTTCAAGCTTGATTGCATTATCTAGAAGAGATGAGTCATTTAAGGCAAGAGATGCATGTGTAAATGCAGAGACCAATAGAGCGTTATGAGCCAGCAGTCTCTTTTCATCGCACATGCAAGGAGTTCTATCCTCTCTACTCTTACTGAGAATCTCAATCCATTTACGCTGTTGTAGGATGGAGATTTTATCATTTTCAACTAACTGGGGGAGCTTCCTCTGATGAGCATTGGACAATAGTGGAAGAATCGAGAAGAATTTTTGTCCTTCATTCACACCCAAAGCCTTGATCATATCATCCTGTTCCCATTCATACAACGCTCCTTCGATTCCACCAGACTCGGCTGACAAAGAGGAAGAATATCCTCTGTCCGGTGAACCCATTTCTCGATTGAGCCAAGTAATAATTCCCCGAATGGTTGAATGGTGTTTGTCGTCTTTTAGAGCTCGCTGTGCTTTAGAAAAAGTCGAAAGAAGCAAGGCGTTATCAGAAAGCATTTTTTCATAATGGGGTTGAGCCCATTTTTCATCAGTACAATATCGAAAAAATCCTCCGCCCACATGATCGTAAATGCCGCTTTCTGCAAGCGTGGCCAAAGTCTTTGATATACAATGGTTAACGGTTCTTAGTTTTTCAGGTCTGGTACGCAGGTACTGAGTTTCCTGCATGGAGAGCAGGAAGTCTATCTTCATCGGTGATGGGAATTTGGGTGCCGGGGTAAAACCACCATTTGTATCATCATGTAATTCGCAAAGCTTATCTGCAGCTCGTGCTAGGAGAATATTATTCCAGTCTTTTGCTGAAGAGCAATCCGCATGATTTGTATGACAAAGATTTGCGATCACACTTTCCGCGTTTTCAATTAATTCATCTTTTGCCGTACGGTAATGCTCTGAAATACGGATGAGAACTTGTGACCATGGGGCTAGGCCATTACCGAGGTCTTCTTTAGGGAAATATGTTCCTCCCCAGAATGGACGCCCATCAGGCAGGCAAAAGGCGTGTAGTGGCCATCCTGCTGATTGATCAAACATTCGTACAGCCTCCATGAAAATATGATCAATTTCGGGCATCTCTTCGCGATCAACTAATATATTCACAAAGTGTCTGTTCATTAGAGACGCAATATAATCGTCTTCATAGCAATTTCTGGACATTTCCTGGCACCAGTGACAAGAAGCGTACCCAATAGAAAGAAGAATCGGTTTATCTTCTATCTTCGCCTTATGGAAAGTTTCTTCTGACCAAGGTAACCAGTCGACCGCTTGGTTTGCGTGCTGCTTTAGATAAGGACTTAGTTTTTGTGACAAAGAAGAAGGCATCGGACTCATTCTTTAAAGTTTAATCATTTACCCAAGCTCAAAGCGAATGTGAGTATTTTCACATTGTGCCCAATGTATTCTATGCTTACGGAGAATAGATGAGCAAAATCCGTATATTGGCAGATCGTGTCGCCAATCAAATTGCTGCCGGAGAAGTGGTTGAGCGCCCTGCCTCTGTGGTGAAGGAGTTGCTCGAAAATAGTGTGGATGCTGATGCTACTAAAATAGAAGTCGAATTTCGTAATGGAGGTAAGTCTTATATTCGTGTGGAGGACAACGGTATTGGTATGTCTCAGGACCAGGCTTTGTTGAGCTTAGAACGGCATGCCACAAGTAAGATTCGCGAGGCAAGTGATTTAAATCATGTGAGGTCATTTGGATTTAGAGGGGAAGCTTTACCATCGATTGCAAGTGTAAGTCGTTTTTCTCTTAGGACCCGTTGCAAAAAGGAAAAAGAGGGGAGTGAGATTTTAATAAATGGAGGTAAGATGGTGCATCTTAAAGAATGTGGGATGCCTCCGGGGACAAGGATTGAAGTGTCACATCTATTCAACTCTGTTCCCGGGAGAAGAAAATTTCTAAAAACCGAGGTTACCGAATCCACACACCTAATGCATCTTGCGAAATTGTATGCCTTGGCTCACCCCCATATTCATTTTACCCTTTTGGAAGGAGGAAGAACTATTTTCCAGTCTCCTGCCTGTAATGATTTAAGTGAAAGAGTGTGCGAGATTTTTGGAAAAGGTTTTGCTGAAAGTCTGAGTGATATTAGTGCAGAAGGAAATGGGCTTTCGCTGAGTGGTCTAGTCGGGATGCCTGGACAAAGCCGGCCCACCCGCAAGGAAATGATCTTTTTTGTAAATCAGCGCCCGGTAGATAGTAAAACTCTAACCTATGCTACATTAGAAGCCTTTCACACTTTTATACCTAAGGGAAGATTTCCCCCGGCCATTCTTTTTCTCGAAATCGATCCTGCAAGTGTGGATGTGAATGTACATCCATCTAAAAAAGAAATCCGCTTTCGTGAAGATCCAAAAGTAAGAAACTTTCTACTATCCACATTATTGGGTAGAAACCGTGCATTTAATGTGGGTGCAACGACCAAACTGGAGGGGATAAAATTGGAGGTCGATAACGAATCATCGAAAATGGTTCCTCAAATTGATCCCAAAGCACTTGAAATGTATGGAATTGAGAAGACTTCGGTTCCTCCATTTGTTGATTCTGGTAAGAATGATTCTAAGTCCGAGACCCCAGGGAATTCACTACCTAGCAAGAGTGCAAATGAAAGTGACTTTAATCGAGTTGAATTAATTCCTGAGCAGTTTGTGAGTCCTCGAGGTGAGGGTTTAGCAAGTTGGCGACTGATTGATAGTTTGAAAGGAGGCTTAGGGCTTTTTTCAACAACCGAAGGACTGGTTGCGATGCATGGAAGGGCAGCTTACGAAAGGGTAAGGTTTGAGGAATTGCAGGATTGTTTAGAAGGAAAAGTGAAATATGAGAGCCAAAGCCTTTTACTTCCTGAAAACCTAGAATTGGACTCTGTTGATTCCAATCGACTTAATCAAGATTCCAAAGAGTTGAAACGACTAGGATTTGAGATTGAGGAATTTGGTCGGAATTTCTTTCGAATTAACGGTTGTCCTCATTGGTTGAGTCCTGAAAGAAGCCTTTCTTTTATCAAAGACTTTTTGGAGCTTTCTAGAGAACAAGGTTCCAGTGTAAAAACTCTCGATATTGTGAAGGAGACGATGATCCGAGAATCCAGCTTTAAATCAGGGGATGGAGGAGAGTTTTCAGAGCAGGAGATGATGTTGTTGGCTAAAGAATTATTGCAATGTAAAAATCCCTACACATGTCCCAGAGGTAGACCTACTTTTTTTGAAATACCAATTCGTGATTTTGAAAAAAGATTTCAGAGGAAGATTTAATTTCATACTTAGTAAAAAAATGCTTTCCCTTGTACTGATTTTCATAGAAGAGTTTAGGTATGAATTCTTTTTTCCAAAAATCTTCTCTTCCGCTTTTGTTCACTCTGATTGGTTTTCTTTTTTTTCAGACATCTTGTGTGGTGTCTGAATATGGAAGAAAAACCAAAGACGCGATTGTTCGAGGTTCGTCTTATGTTGGCGAAAAAAGTAAGTCAGCCTATCGGGCAACTAAGGAGAAATTAGGGATCACTGATTCAAAACCTGCGAAACCAAAACCAATGTCTGTAGCAAAGTCAAAATTTGGAGAAATGCCTGATGGTGCTGTCGTCAGTAAGTACACTTTGAGTAATGCAAATGGAATGAGGGTCGGTATTCTTGACTACGGTGGGACAGTCAAAGAGATTTTTGCTCCTGACCGCAATGGCGATTTTGCAAATGTATCTCTTGGGTTTGATAACCTGAATGATTATCGAGAAAAGAGTCCATATTTTGGATGTATTACCGGCAGGTATGCCAACCGTATTGCAGGGGGGAAGTTTTCGCTCGATGGTAAGGAGTATCAGTTAGCCACAAATAATGGACCTAATCATTTACATGGCGGAGATCGTGGTTTTGATAAATATGTATGGAATACCCGTATTTTGGAAACTGGAACTGGCGTTGAATTTACCAGGACTAGCCCTGATGGGGAGGAAGGCTATCCAGGCAACCTGAAGTGTAAAGTCAGGTATATCTTAACTGACGAAAATGAGTTGATCGTTGAATATGAGGCTAGGACTGATAAAGCCACCGTCATCAACCTGACGAACCACACCTATTTCAATTTGGCAGGTGAAGGTTCCGAAACTATTTTAGAGCATGAATTACGCTTACCCGGGGATAAATTTGTGTCCACGGATAATACTAATATCCCGACTCAAATCGCTTCTGTTCAAGGAACACCATTGGATTTTCGAAGTTTTACAAAAATAGGAAAACGAATCGGATCATCCCATGAACAAATTGAATTTGGTAAGGGTTATGACCATACATGGCTGGTCTCCGGAAATAAGAATCAAGATGGCTTGAACCATGCAGCCACATTGAGAGACCCTAGTACGGGCAGAGTACTTGAAATTCATACGGATCAGCCGGGAATTCAATTCTATTCAGGGAATTACCTTGATGGGACCATCACTGGTCATGGAGGGAAACCTTATCCTTTNCGTTCCGGTCTTTGCTTAGAAACCCAGGTTTTCCCTGACAGTCCCAACCATCAGGGCGAAAAAGGGTGGCAGTCTTGCGTCCTTCGTCCGAATGAGGTTTATACCCATAAAACTGTTCATCGATTTTATGCTNAATAGCTTGTAGCTAAAATTTGCACATCTAATCCCTCCCATAAAATTTGGCATGCCTATTGCCATTAATGATATATGAATAAAAATAATACTGTAACCGGTTCGGTCGCGACTGAATCTGCTCCTCAATCTGGAGATAGCTTGAAAGATAGTATTAAAAGACATTTGCGCCTTACTTTGGCCCGTCACCTGAAGAATGCATCCAAGAGAGAAATCTGGATGGCCACTTGTTATGCAGTTAGAGATCAAGTTGTTGACCGCTTTATTAATACACAATCCAAACACAGTGAAGCCAAGACACGGCGAGTTTATTACCTGAGTTTGGAATATCTAATGGGGAGACTACTGAACTCTAATTTATGTAATGCCGGTGTTTTAGAGGAAGCTAAGGTTGCACTCGATGAGCTTGGTTATGATTTAGATGAATTGCTGGAAGAGGAGCATGACATGGGCCTCGGAAATGGGGGGCTTGGACGTCTAGCAGCTTGTTTCTTGGATTCCATGGCCACAATGGACTTACCCGCAATAGGCTATGGAATTCATTATCAGTTTGGTCTTTTCCGGCAGAGCTTTGACAAAGGGAGACAAGTGGAGAAACCNGATGATTGGTTNCGGGAAGGTAATCCTTGGGAAATTGCACGCCCTCAGTATTCACAAAAAGTTAAGTTGTATGGCCANGTTGANCATGGTTACGATGATTTAGGCAATTACCGTCCGCAATGGGCCAATTATAAAGAGGTTGAAGGAATACCCTATGATTTAGCCGTTGTTGGTTATGAGACGGATACCGTTAATTTCCTGAGATTGTGGGAGTCTAAGTCTTCGCAGGAGCTCGACTTACAAGTTTTTAATCAGGGTGGGTATGTGGAGGCAGTGAGAGAGAAAGCCATGGGCGAAACCATCTCCAAGGTATTATATCCGAATGACGAAACCGAGAGTGGAAAGGAACTTAGGCTGGTTCAACAGTACTTTTTTGTAAGCTGCTCACTACAGGATTTACTTCGGAGATTCCAGCGCGAACACCAAGACTGGAATGACTTTCCTAAGAAAGTTGTGATCCAGTTGAACGATACCCATCCTGCGGTAGCGGTTTTAGAATTGTTAAGATTTTTTCTTGATGAAGAAGGTATGGCGTGGGAAGAGGCATGGATTCTGGTTCGTAATTCCTTTGCCTACACCAACCATACTCTTCTTCCCGAAGCTTTGGAGACTTGGGGAGAAGGACTGTTTGGAAAAGTTCTACCGCGGCACCTGCAACTCGTTCAGGAAATTAATCGCCGTTTTCAGGAAGAAATTCGTACACGATTTCCTGGTGACGAAGAGCGGGTGCAACGCATGTCGATTGTTGCGAATGGTCAAGTCCGGATGGCTTATCTTTCGGTGGTGGCCAGCCGTTCGGTTAACGGAGTGGCAGCCCTGCATACCCAATTGCTCAAACAAAGGTTAATGAGTGATTTTGCGGAAATTTATCCTGACCGTTTTAATAATAAAACCAATGGAATTACCCCGCGAAGATGGCTTTTGGGATGCAATCCTGAATTAGCCAAATTAATTAATGAAGTGGTTGAGCCTGGCTGGATGACAGACCTTTCGAAATTAAGAGGATTGGAGAAAGTCTCCGGGGATTCTTCTTTTCAAGACAGATTCATGTCGATCAAGCTTCAAAACAAGCAGTTACTTGCAGACATCATAAACCAGAAGTTTGGTTTAGAAGTAGATTCGGGAGCNATTTTTGATTCGCAGATCAAGCGTCTTCATGAATACAAAAGGCAGCATCTGAACCTTCTGCATATCTTGACTCTGTATAGAAGACTTCTCAATGACCCCGATCTGAAAATCAACAAACGCGTCTTTGTCTTCGGAGCAAAAGCTGCACCTGGTTATCACTTGGCCAAAGTCATCATACATGCGATCAATCTCGTGGCGAAAAGGATAAATCAGGATGATAGGATTAGGGATTTACTGAAAGTCTTTTTTTGGCCGAATTATGGTGTTTCTGCAGCTGAAAAAATTATTCCTGCCACTGATTTGTCCNAACAAATTTCAACCGCTGGCAAGGAAGCCTCAGGCACCGGGAATATGAAATTTGCCCTTAATGGGGCTCTCACTGTAGGTACTTTGGACGGGGCTAATGTAGAGATCAAAGAAGAGGTTGGAGACAAAAATATCTTTATTTTTGGAAAGACAGTTGATGGGATTCAAGATCTGCGAGATCAAGGCTATAATCCGCAATCGTATTATGAGAAGGATGAGGAACTTAAGGCAGTTGTCGATTGGTTGGCTTCCGATTATTTTTCTCCTGAAGATGGACCTGTCCTCGAAGATTTATCCAAAAGTCTTCTCGAGTGGGGTGATCCGTATTTTGTCATGGCCGATTATCGAGACTATGTGGAGACCCAAGAAAAAATTGACTTAGCTTATTCTGACAAATCCAAATGGGCAGAAATGGCAATTTGTAATGTCGCAGGTTCTGGTAAATTCTCATCGGATCGCACCATCTCTCAATACGCGTCAGAAATTTGGAACCTAAAGCCTGTTAAATAAATTTGATGAGTCAGTACTTCCTGAATTGTTGGGTCGTTATTTGTCTCTTTATTGCACCCCTTTCTTTGTCGGGAAAAACAAGTCTACCATTTTTACCTGGGGAAAAATTAGAATATTCTCTTAAGTGGGGTTTCATTCCAGTAGGTTTTGCAACTATGGAAGTCAGTCCGCGTAAGCATGGTGATGAGGAACCTTGGCAAATTCGCTTTTCGGTCAGAACCAATAATTTTGCGGACAAGTTTTATAAAGTCAGAACAAACATAACCAGTTTAGTTGATTCGAATTTTACCCGATCCTTAAAATACATAAAGTCACAACAAGAGGGCAAAACTAAGAAAGAGATCGTGGTGCAATTTGATTATGATGAAGAAAAAGTAGTTTTCACAGAGAATAAACAGACTCCACGGTTGTTACCCCTGAAAAGAAATGTTTATGATCCACTATCTATTGCATTTGCGTTTCGTTTTCATCCAAGCACGCCACAAGAAAAGAAAACATTTCCAACTTGTGATGGGAAAAAATTTCTCGATGTAAGATTAAATGTAGGTAAGAAATCAAAAATTGATGTTCCTTACGGGAGCTTTTTGGCTAACGATGTTGTTCCTGATATGAAGAACTTGAGCGGAGTCTTTAAAAAAAGTCCCAAAGGTATATTGAGGGTCTGGTATTCTTCGGATAATCGCAGGATTCCTGTAAAAATAAGCAGTAAAGTTGTTGTCGGTAGTTTTACTGCCCAGTTACTGAAAGCGAGAGGGTTGCAGAAAAAGGAGAATTAATCCATTTCTGGTGACTTATTTTTCATAAGTTCAACAAAAGATCTAAGTGCGGGAGTCAACAACCTGTTCTTTTTATGAATAATAGCAAGGGGACGGTTGTGCATACCACCTTCGAGTTTGTAGGTGACCAATTGTTTTCTCTCGGATTCAGTAACCACAGTGCTTGCGGGTAAGATCGCAATACCAGCATTGATTTCAATTGCTCGCTTAACGGTTTCCACATTATCGAATTCCATGGCAATCGTAACTTGGATTCCAGCACGGTTGAGAATTTCGTCCGTAGCTTTTCGGGTGGGAATATCTTTTTCGAAAGCAATGAAATCCATGCCTCCAAGGTCATCAATTGCAATTGCTCTTTTTTTCGTAAGTTTATGTTCAGGACTCATCGCTATGATCAATTCATCATTAGCGAAAGGAATGACAGAAAGCTCTTTATGTGGGGTTGGGAATGCGACCAATCCAAGGTCAGCTGTACCATGTAGAACATCTTCGTAAACTAAATTGGCTCTTCTATATTCGACTCGTGCATTGACTGAAGGAAATTGTTTGATGAATATTTTAAGATAGGGCGGGAGTTCGTGCAGACCAATACTGTTAACCGTAGAAATCTGAATTGTACCGCTTACTATGTTGCTCATCTCCTGGATTTCACAATTCAGTTTTTCGTACAAACCAAGTATGTCTTTGTAAGTAGTGTAAAGAACAGTTCCTTGCGGTGTTAATCTGAATTTCTTTTGGTTGCGGTCAATAATCAGCATATCATAATGCGACTCCATTGCTTTCAATTGCTGACTGACTGCAGATTGTGTAACTTCATTAAGCCGTGCTGCCTTTGAAAAACTTTTTGTCTCGACCAAATCACAAAAGGTTTTGAAATTTTGAATATGCATAATTTATCTCTATTAATTGAACTTATTATATGCAAATTTTATATTCGAAAAACTTATGATCAGTGAAAAAGAATTTTCTAGGAATTTATCAACTGTCAAGGAGCAGATAGAGAAAGCTTGTGATAAATATGGTCGATCTGCTGAAGATATTACTCTCTTGCCTGTCACTAAAAATTGGTCTGTTGATGCAGTCAAAATTTGTGAAGTTAATGGAATCAAAAGAGTTGGGGAAAATCGAGTCCAGGAAGCCCTGCAGAAAATGGAAAGCACCCCAGGGACTGATTATGATCTGATTGGTCACCTCCAGAGTAATAAGGCCAAGATGGTAGTCGGGAAGTTCTCATGCATTCAAAGCGTCGACTCCTTTAAAATTCTTGATAAATTGGCCAAGATCGCAAACGAGTTGAATGTTAAGCAACCAATTTTGTTACAGGTTAACGCTGGGGAAGATCCGGCTAAGTTTGGGATTTCGATTGAAGAAGTCACAGAGGTATTAGGCAAAGCCTTAAATTTATCATCCCTGCGAGTCGATGGATTTATGACAATTGCTCCATATGACCCTGATAATAATCAAACAGCCAGAGATTGTTTTGCTAATCTGCGTAAATTAAGAGATGCAATGTCGGAAATCTATAATATGACTTTCAAAGATTTATCTATGGGAATGTCGGGCGATCTCAATGAAGCAATTGCAGAGGGTAGTACCATGATTCGGGTTGGTTCGGCTTTATTTGGCCAGCGCGAAAAGAACCAGTAGGGTTTTTTGAGTAATGCTTGATCAAAGAGAAAGTTGATGCAAACTTGTTGGATAAACCGATGACATCAATGGATCCTAAATCTTCATGGCCTTCCGAGGAAGCAATACTTAGCTTATTGGACGATGAGTCTCAGATTGTGCGTGATTCCATAGTTAGATTATTCAGGGAATTTCCTGAAGAGGGTCGATTGTTTCTGAAAAAAATCACGCTTGAATCCAATGGTATAGTCGCAAAGAACGCGAAGGATTTGCAGCAAAAGTTAGGTTGGACTGATGGTAAGGAGGATTTTTTGAATTTTATTCGTTCCCGAAGGTATGAGCTTGAGACAGGTTGGTATTTGTTGGATAGAACAATGTATCCTACGGTTGATTCAGTTCATTCTAGTTTACAACTTGATAAGCTCGCAGATCGGGTTCGGGAATTAGTTGCAAAACCAATGGACCCAAGACAGATGTGTTTAGTCATTAATCGGGTTCTCTTCCATGAATTCGGATACCGGGGAGCTGGTAAGAATTTCGAAGACCCAGACAATAGTTTTTTGCATTGTGTATTAGAGCATAAAAGAGGGCTGCCCATTACCTTGTCTCTGATTTACATACTTGTTGCGAGAAGGGTAGGTTTTGAGCTCGAACCCATAGGATTGCCGGGAAGGTTTATGGTTGGGTGCTTTGCCGGAGACATTCCTTTTTATATTGATGTGTGGGCGGGGGGGAAGATGATTGATTTGGAAGAAATGGGTTCATACTTGGGTATTTCAATGGAGGAGTCTTCGGGGAGTATACTTCTACCCGTTACCGTATCCGAAATGCTTACTCGAGGCTGTCGAAATTTAGTGCACCATTTTTCGTTAAAGGGAAAAAAAGAAGAAGCACAGATGTTCAACTCCTTTGTTATAGAGTTTGATAAAATACGTGGTCTCGAAACAAATGCGTGAGATTCCATTTACGCTTGATGAGCATCCCAGTTTTTCTTTACCCGAAGTTGGATTAGCGGTACTTGGACATCCCATCTCTCACTCAATTAGTCCAATTCTTCACAATGCGGCTCTTGGGGTACTGTCTCAAGAAGAGCCGACTTTTTCCAATTGGATGTATGAAAGATTAGATGTGCAACCCAAAGATCTTAGAAAGGCTTTGGATCAATTAGCACAGGCTGGTTTTATTGGACTGAATCTTACTATTCCTCATAAAGTGGAAGTCCTTGATTTTCTAGGTGAATTAGATCACGAAGCGTCAGTAATGGGTGCAGTCAATACACTGATTTGGCGGGAGGATCATTGGGTCGGGTATAACACGGATGGTTACGGACTAGAAATGGCCCTTAAGAAAGTTTTGAAATGTAACTTTCAACACGCAAAGGTTCTTATTTTGGGAGCTGGTGGGGCAGCCAGGGCGGCCGCCGCACAAGCCATTCTTTCAAATGCACTTTTGGTTCATATCCATAATCGTTCTTCTAATAATTTAAATAATTTGTTAAATTTGCTACACCGTGAGTTTGATTCGGAAAGAGTGGAGGGGAGTACATCCGAAAGCTTCAGAGAGGATGATTTTTGGGGAGAAGATTGGATTGTGATCAATGCAACTTCCCTGGGACTAAAGCCGGGTGACCCTTCGCCATTATTTTTACCATGTGCTGGCTTTGGCAGGAACAGCGTATTTTATGACATGATATATAACCCTCCTCAGACCCCTTTTCTTGCGGAGGCGGATGCCGATGGTTTCAAGAATGCCAATGGGCTGTCCATGCTAGTTTATCAAGCGGCAAAAGCGTTAGCCATTTGGACTGGCAGGGAAATATCTGCAGAAGCCATGTTCGAAGCAGCAAATTCTCATTTTGGTGATTGAGCTTAATTGGGACATATTTGAGGATCCTGTAATTATTTTAATTTCGGGACTTGCCCTGGGTGCAATTGTCGGAAGTTTTTTGAATGTCTGCATTTCCCGAATACCGGCGAGAAAATCAATTGTGCTCCCATCCTCCTCTTGCCCCAAGTGCGGCACCCCGATCAGTTGGTTTTATAACATACCGATTTTTTCATGGGTGGCATTAAAAGGTAAGGCAAAATGCTGTGACTATAAGCTGCCAATAAGGTACCTCTTGGTAGAACTTTTTACGGCACTGCTTTTTGGTTTTATTTTCATGAAGACCGGTTACACGACCGATCTGCCTTTTTTGATTTCAGCTGTGTTCTTTGTTTCTGTGGTGATTATTGTCATTGGCATTGATTTTGAAACAATGACGATCCCTGATCGTTTCAGCATTGGCGGTGCTTTTGGTGGTCTTGCTTTATCCTTTTGTTTCCCATCTCTGCATGGCCTTTCCGAGGAACCCATCATGATTGAAAGAATGTCTTCGGCTTTCACTTCCCTTACAGGTCTTCTCATTTCCTCGGGCACCCTTTATTGGATCGGAGCTGTTGCCGAAAGGCTCATGAATAAAGAGGCACTAGGGCAGGGTGATGTGAAATTATTAGGCTTTGTTGGTGCGTTCTGTGGCTGGCAGGGAGGTTTGTTTGTTATTTTTGGAGGAGCACTACTCGGCACTGTAGTTCTGTTTCCAATAATGATCATAACTAAATTTTTGAAGAAATCTAATACTAATCAAGAACCCGACCAATTGGGGTGGGGGATGGAGGTTCCTTTTGGTCCTTTTCTTGGTCTTGCTGGTCTTTTTTACTTTTTGGGATTACAGGTATTTGTAGATGATTGGTTTGAAGGAATAATTTCCAATTTCATATTTGTATTTTCCACTTTGTAATCCTTTTAGCATTGAAGAAATCATCATTTCAAGAGATGGTTGAGAGTTTTAATTAAATCCTATTATTACATTTATGAAAAAGCTTCTTGTAGCGAATCGAAGTGAAATTGCAGTTAGAATTTTCCGTTCGGCGAACGAATTAAATTTGAAGACTGTTGCTATTTATGCGGAAGAGGACCGATTTGGAGTCCATAGGTTTAAAGCAGACGAGGCTTATCTGGTCGGACAGGGGAAAGGCCCCGTTGCCGCATACCTTGACATAGACTCAATAATCTCTATCGCGAAGGCTAAGAATGTAGATATGATTCACCCGGGATATGGGTTTTTATCAGAAAATGCGCACTTTGCTCGTGCCTGTGAAGAAGCCGGTATTACATTTATCGGACCGAAGCCAGAACTATTGGAAAAAATGGGTGATAAAGTAGCAGCCAAAAAAGCTGCCGATATTGCTGGTGTTCCAACCCTACCAGCTACTCCTAATCCAGTATCGAAACCTGCCGAAGCAATAAAGTGGGGGCGCAAGATAGGCTTTCCTCTTATCATCAAAGCTGCCTTTGGTGGTGGTGGACGTGGCATGCGCGTAGTTAATAAAGAAGAGGATTTAAAGCCAATGCTTGAAGAGGCTCAGGGTGAGGCGGAGAGGGCATTTGGAAACTCTGCCGTTTTCCTCGAGCGTTACATCGGGAGAGCCAAGCATTTGGAGGTTCAAGTGCTTGGAGACCGTCATGGTAATGTGGTGCATCTTCATGAAAGAGACTGTTCCGTCCAGCGAAGGTATCAGAAGGTCGTAGAGGTCGCCCCGTCTATTGGACTTCCTCAAAAAGTGGTTGATGACCTTTGCCATGCAGGGGTGGAACTTGCCCGTAACATCGGATACGATAACGCAGGTACCGTTGAATTTCTTTTAGATCAAGACACGAAGGAGTGGTTTTTTATTGAAATGAATCCTAGGATTCAGGTGGAGCACACGGTCACTGAGCAGATCACAGGTATAGATATTGTACGTTCTCAGATTCTTGTGGCAATGGAGCAGAAATTGCACGATAAAAAGATTGGGATCCCTGAGCAGGAAAATATTCCTCGAAATGGTTGTGCCGTTCAATGTCGGGTAACCACGGAAGACCCAGAGAAAGATTTTAGTCCGGATTATGGAAAAATTCTTTCCTACCGTTCAGCTGCGGGGTTTGGGGTACGATTGGATGGAGCAATGGGAGATACGGGCTCCATTATCACTCCTTTTTATGATTCGCTTTTAGTAAAGCTTACCACTTCAGGACCTAATCTTTCACAGGCATTGGATAGAATGCATCGTGCACTGAGAGAGATGCGGATAAGGGGTGTTAAAACCAATATTCCATTTCTGGAAAATGTGATCACTCATAATGAATTCGTGAAGGGCAACGCTACTACTCGAATGATTGATGTCACTCCGAGCCTTTTTAAATTTAAGGCCAGAAAAGACCGTGCTTCCAAACTTTTAAATTATCTAGGGGAGGTAATTGTAAATGGAAACCCGCAAGTCAAGGGTCGCCCAAGAATTCAAAGCCCCCTTCCCTTGATTGTTCCTGAAAGTGTTGAAACAGAAGCACCTCCCAGAGGAACTCGCGACTTGTTACTGTCTCAAGGGGCGGAGAAATTCTCAAAGTGGCTTAGGAACCAGAAGCCACTGATGATTACGGATACCACTTTGCGGGATGCACATCAATCACTGATGGCTGCTCGTATGCGTACATTTGACATGCTTGAGGTGGCTGATTTTATTGCTAAAAGAGTTTCAGGGCTTTTCAGTTTGGAAATGTGGGGAGGTGCCACCTACGATACTTGCATGCGGTTTTTGGGGGAATGTCCCTACGAGAGACTTCGCTCTCTTCGTGAGAAGATTCCTAATGTCCTGTTTCAAATGCTTTTGCGCGGGTCGAATGCCGTCGGTTATGCCAACTATCCGGATAATGTGGTCCGAGAATTCGTAATTCATTCATCTGAAGCCGGGATGGATGTATTCCGCATCTTTGACTCATTAAATTATCTCCCGAATCTGAAGGTTGCGATGGAGACTGTTGTCGAAAAAACTCCATCTCTTTGCGAAGCAGCCGTCTGTTTTACCGGTGACTTTACCGATTCCAATGAAGAAAAATATGTTCTTAATTATTATGTAGAAATAGCCAAAGAACTCGAAAAAATGGGAGCACATATCCTTGCGATCAAAGATATGGCAGGACTTTGTCACCCATTTGCAGCAAATAAGCTTGTTAAGACTTTAAGGAATGAGGTTGGAATACCAATTCACTTCCATACCCATGATTCAAGTGGCATAGCATCTTCATCTGTCATTAAAGCGGTTGAAGCTGGGGTAGATGTGGTCGATTTAGCGATTTCATCTCTTTCCGGTTGCACGAGTCAACCTAACCTCAACTCGGTTGTTCATACCTTGCGGAATGCTCCCCGTTCCACTGGACTTGATGTAGATGCCTTAAATCAGCTTTCAATTTACTGGGAGGCGGTTAGGCAGTATTATTCACCGTTTGATACCTCGCCACCCTTTGGCAGTGCTGAAGTTTTTCAGCACCAAATGCCAGGAGGACAATATACCAACCTTCGTGAGCAGGCTGGTGCCCTCGGGCTTGGAAAAAGGTGGCCCGATGTGGTGACGACCTACCAGCAATGTAATCGAATACTTGGGGATATCGTAAAAGTAACACCGAGTAGTAAAAGTGTCGGAGATCTTGCGATTTTTCTCATTACTAAAGGTGTAAAACCGGAAGATCTTATCAATTTGCCCGAAGAAACTGGTTTTCCTCAGTCGGTGATCGACTTATTATCGGGTAATCTTGGCCAACCCAAAGGTGGTTGGCCTAAGGCGGTTCAGAAGGTAATCCTTGGTAAGCAAAAGCCTATGAAGGGAAGACCTGGTGCATCTGCCCCCAAGATGGATCTTAAAAAAGAAAAAGTTTCTCTGGTTAAGCAATTTGGAAAACATTGCACGGATGACGATTTATTTTGTTCCGTTATGTATCCTCAAGTTTTTAAGGATTTTCAGGATTTCAAAAAGAAATACGGGGATGTTTCTGTACTTCCTACACTGGCATATTTTCATGGTCTCGAGCCTGGCGAAGAGATTTCCATAACAATTGAAGAGGGTAAAACTCTTTTCATTAAACTTCTCCATGTAGGTGAACCAGACGAAAAAGGTATTCGTTCCCTTACTTTTGAGCTTAATGGAAAAGCCCGAACTACGCTCGTTCAGGATAAGAGCGTTAAAGGTGATGCGAAGGCAAAGGAGAAAGCGGATCCTTCCAATGATAAACATGTTGGAGCCCCCATTCCTGCAATCATTAGCAGTATTGCAACCAGCGTAGGCAAATCGGTTTCCAAAGGGGACAAGATCGCAGTTTTAGAGGCAATGAAAATGCAAACGACAATCTACGCTTCAACCGATGGCACCGTGGATGAGATTTTAGTTCAAGTCGGGGATTCAGTGGAATCCAAGGATTTAATTGCTCGACTTCGATAATCACTAAGCATTGGATGCACTTCAACCGAATTTAAATTCTAGTGTTTTTGCTCCGATCGTCTCTTTATCATTGCTTCCAAATTTTGGTTGCATCCTTGTTGTTTACAGCAGGGGTATTCGGGAAAAAATTGCTTGTTCCTGAATCTATCCTTGAAAAAGAAATATGTTCATCACTTGGGGTTCAAGGCCATGAGTTAACTGAAGAGTTAGTTGCAGAGAAACTTGTCTCTTTAGAATTGAATGACGCTGACTTAAGGGACCTACGTGGCCTTGAGGTGGCTTCAAATTTAGAGGTTCTTATTCTACGGGATAATCTCATCGAAGACCTCTCGCCGCTAAGAAATCTATCCAAGTTACGGAAGTTAGACCTTTCGGGTAATCGTGTTAAATCCTTACGCACACTAACTCGTTTCCCCATTATCGAAACCAGGTCAAGAATTCTCCAGATTCAGGATTCGCTTCAGCAAAAGAATCTTAAAGATGAGCTTAAAGCCGAACTAGTCCTGGAAATAACAGAGCTTACGAACAAATTTAAATCTAAGAATTATTCTCTGCTCGAATTGAACCTCTCCAATAATCGTCTACTCGGTATTACTGGAATAGAGATGTTTGAGGGAATTCGTTGGCTAAATATTGCAGACAACTCGCTCATTGATCTAGAGGGACTCAGTAAGCTCAAATCTTTGACTACCTTATACCTACAGGGCAACCAACTTGGGAGAGTCGAGGGATACGAAGATGTTAATCGTAATAAGATCTACGATTTAGGTGAACCCGTAATTGATCAAAGTGGTAACGGGAAAAGAGATACCAATCCTTTAGTTGAGATACGATCGCTACCCGTACTTCGTAACCTTTACTTGTATGATAATATGATCAAAAGTGTTGCGGGATTAGAGGACTTACCTTCTCTATCTGTGCTTCTCTTGTCCGGGAATACAATTGAGGATATAAGAGATATTGGGAATTTAAAATCAGTTGGCCGTTTGTCATTGAACAGTAATTTCATCTACGACTTGACCGGTTTGCAGGAACTAATAAACCTTAGGCACCTTGATTTAACCGAGAATAGAATATGCGATCTGAGACCTGTCGAATCGCTCCAGCAATTAAAAGAGTTACGCTTACAATCAAATCATATTCTTGATATCTCTCCGCTCGCTCGTCTCGAGTTCCTGCAAACATTATCCTTGGCCAAAAATATAATTTTTGATCCACACCCTCTTCGCAACTTAACGTCTCTGCGCAGTCTCAAAATTTCTGATAATCATATCGATTTAGATAACCCTAGGTTTAAAACGATGATTGATGTCCTAAGTAAAGGCGGTTGTAGAACAGAAACCCGAAATCAGATTCAAAGAAGTTACTCACTTGAGATGCTGGTTGGATCACTAGCCTCCTTTTCTTCTTCCAACAGAGATTTAGGAAGATTTTTACAAGAGAAAGGTTATTTACGATTCATTGATTTTATTTTGGACCCTACAGTCGATGATAAGACCAAGGAAACTCTTTATTTATCTTGGGATGAGTCCTTTAAAAGAGGAGCTAAAATGGAAGAACTTGATTTCCCAGAAAAGTGATACTTGTGGCTAGCTTTTTAAATACAACAGAGCTGCTAATATGGCTGAAACTATAAAGCCGACCAAATATATAATTCCCCGGAAGAATTTCTGCAGTGCATTTGATCTCACCACTTTGTCAACATACTTCACAAAATGCTGCCTCAATCTTTTTTTTAATGATCTCTTTTTCTTTTCTGCTGTACTCAAAATAAGATGTGAAAACAATAATTATGGTTGTAGGTCAAATTCGAAATGTCCAATAAAGCGATAAATTTATCCATGTCAATTAAGCAAAGAACAATTCAAAAAGAAAGATCGATCAAAGGCAAAGCTCTTCATACCGGCGATGAGGTCACGCTTACAATCAAACCTGCCGAATCGGATGTTGGTTATCTTTTTCGAAGAATGGATCTGTATGGCAAACCTGAGATAAAGCCATTGTCAAAGCAGGTTACTGAACTGGTTCGAAATACAACGATTTCCGATGGGAACACTAAGGTTCATACGATTGAACACATGCTTAGTGCTCTGGCAGGTTGTGGAGTGGATAACGCAATTATAGAACTTGATGCAAGCGAACCACCCATATTAGACGGTTCAGCAAGACCTTTCGTTAATCTTGTTATGGAAGCTGAACCGGTAGAGCTTGAAAAAGATCGATCTTTCATCGAGTTGCAAGAACCCGTTTCGGTAACTTCTGGTAACAGGTCAATGATTGCTCTGCCTTACGACGGATTTAGGATAACATGTACATCTGCTGATGATCGAGGTGTTCATGTGCAACACTTATCTTTAGAAATAGATCCTGAGACTTACATCGCTCAAGTTGCACCTGCCCGTACATTCACACTCTATGAAGACATTGAGGAACTCTTGAAATTAGGCAAAATAAGAGGAGGGAGTCTCGATAGTGCAATTGTCATAAAAGGGGATAAGATCATGTCGAAAGAGCCACTGCGGTTCGAAGACGAATTTGTCAGGCATAAGATTCTTGATATCGTCGGTGATCTCTGCCTTCTCGGAAAACCTTTAAAAGCACACATCATTGCCGTTCGCCCCGGTCATTCCCTCAATGCAGAGCTTTCGTCTAAGATCCTAGAATCAGTTTCAAAGGCGGAACAAGCAAAAAAGGGTGCTTTAGCCAAGGATCACGAAAAGAAGGCTTATGTGATGCCTGATGAGACAGAATTGGATGTTCGTCGTATTCTGGATGTTCTTCCACATCGTTTTCCCTTCGTAATGATTGATCGCGTCGTTTCAATTGAAGGTAATGAATCTTTGACTGGTATTAAGAATGTCTCCATCAATGAACCTTTTTTCACTGGGCATTTCCCCGGTCATCCAGTTATGCCGGGTGTATTGCAGCTCGAAGCTATGGCACAGGCTGCCGGAATTCTCTTACTTCGCCGGGGTTCCTGTGAAGGTAAGGTGGCATTTTTTATGAGTGCGGACAAGGTAAAGTTCAGAAAGCCTGTAGTTCCTGGAGACCAGCTTGAGATTAAGGCAAACTTGGTAAAGGTTAGAGGTAATAAACTGGCAACAGCTGAAGTTTCATGTTTTGTCGCTGGTAAAGTAGTTTCATCCGCAAGTTTAATGTTTGCCATAACGGACGCATCTGAGGCTTAAGCATGGCAGTCGTTATTCATCCATCTGCTATTGTAGATTCTAATGCTGCCTTAGGGGAGAATGTACTCATTGAGGCTTTTACCATAGTTGGACCTATGGCAAAGATTGGAGATAATTCAGTTTTGAGACATCATTGCACAGTAGATGGAGATGTGGAATTGGGGGCAAATAATGAGATTTACCCATATGCAATGATCGGCGGACTTACTCATGATCTTAAGTATCAAGGTGGAGTGCCCAAGCTTAAGATTGGATCAAATAATGTATTCCGTGAGTATGTGACTGCCCATGTGGCCACCAATGAAAACGATTCAACTTTAATCGGTTCTGATAATGTCTTTTTAGCATACAGCCATGTTGCTCATGATTGTGTGGTAGGGAACAACTTGGTCATGAGTAGTCACTCGGCCCTTGGCGGGCATGTTGAAGTTCATGACCATGTTAATGTGGGGTGGGGTGCAGGAGTGCATCAATTCTGTAAGATTGGTAGACATGCAATGGTTTCCGCCTGCTCGAAATTAGTACAGGATGTTCCCCCTTTCATGCTTGCCGATGGATCTCCTGCTGAAGTCCGCTCGATCAATAAAGTGGGAATGGAAAGACATGGGTTTCCGCCTGAATCGATTGAGGAAGTTAG
Source organism: Opitutia bacterium (assembly GCA_002689665.1). Classification (GTDB taxonomy): domain Bacteria; phylum Verrucomicrobiota; class Verrucomicrobiia; order Opitutales; family Seribacteraceae; genus Seribacter. Next base: position 24,781 of record NZEN01000037.1, read on the forward strand.
AAAGATTTTTAAAACACTCTATAAATCCAATCTCAATAGATCTCAGGCAATAGAAAAACTAAAGGAGGCAGGTGATTTAGAAGAAAATTCACTGGTACGCGAATTTTCAGATTTTGTGGCAAACAGTGGCAGGGGATTGGCTTAGTTTGTGGATTCAGGTTTGGCTCAATTCTTCCAGTAATTTCCAATCATAGATCCCTGTCGAGTGTCCGTCTGAAAATAGTATCCTGATCGCATAATTCCCTACTTTTTCAAATTTAAGTATCTTGACAGTGGCTTTAGAAGATGGATGTGTTTTCTTAGAAAGATTACCAAAGATATCAGTTTCTCCTTTGTTTTCAGCACTTGGCGAGTTTTCACGCAGGGTTTTCCCATCAATAAAGGCCTCGCCGCCATTTACCCAATGGATCGCTAGGTAATCGCCGATTATTTCAATTTTTTTTGGCGAAACCATCACGGGATAAAGCCATCGGTTTTGCTAGACAAAAGAGTCTAGGCTATGCCCTGCTGAAGGTGGGTCGGATGGATGAGAACCAGTTTGGTAATAGGGATCTAGAACTTCATTCTGAAAAGGTCTACTCGGGTCTTCCGCTAATTTAGCGGCCTTGTTAAATTCTTCCATTTCTTCACGAATCATTTCCTCCTGAAGGTCCTTTTCTTCAAGTTCTCGATCAAGGCTTCTTTCGTCCCAGTAACGATCGTTATGAAATTGGCTGGGACCGGGTTCTTCAGGTAAATTTGTTGGTTTGACAACTTCCCAGTCAGGTTCTCGCGTACAGTCTATTCCTGCATCATCAACATTGTCTACACTTTCAGGGACTTCTCCCGGTTGTTGGCATGTCGAATTGTTTTGGTTTTGTTCAGAAAGTGATCCGGATAGATCGTATGCCTCAGGAAGTTTGGTTACTCGATTGAGAGAATCTTGACCGATTTCAGGAACTTCAGCAGCAGGTTGGTCCTCGTTTTTGAGTTGTGCCTCTCTTCTCGCATTCTCAGAAAGGCTCCCAAGACTATCGTTGTGTTGAACTTCCATACCGATCAATATGGGAAAGAAAAGTAAACTATGCAAATTGAAATCTTACAGTTTCACAATGACACCTCTTTGTAATTGCATAAAATTAAGAAATTTGCATCCTAAACACCATGCCTAGAGAAACTGTCATATTGGAATGCACTGAAGCGCGTAAAGAAGGTAAAACTCCTTCTCGTTATATGTCTACACGCAATAAGAAACTACAGACAGATCCTGTAGAAAAAAAGAAGTATAACCGTTTTCTCAAAAAGCATACTTTGCATCGGGAAATTAAAAGCTGATTTATTCGGCTTTTTCCATCAGTTTGGNTGCAATCTCTTTGAATGCNANACTAGCTCTGCATTCGGAGTGAGAAATTACGACGGGTATCCCNTGATCTCCACCCTCGCGNACATTTTGATCTAAGGGGACTTGCCCTAGGAGTTGAGTATCAAGATCTTGTGAGGTCTTCTCTCCTCCGCCTTGTCCGAAAATAAAATTCTTTTCTCCATTTTCAGGATTTTCTAAATAACTCATGTTTTCTACAACACCAAGAATGGGCACATTAACCTTTTCAAACATTCTGGCCCCCCTTCGTGCCACATCAACTGCTGCTTTTTGCGGGGTGGTTACAACTACAGCCCCATTCAAAGGNAGGGTTTGAGCAAGAGACAGCTGGGCGTCTCCTGTTCCTGGNGGAAGATCGATCAAAAGATAATCCAGTTCTCCCCACTCAACATTACTGGCAAATTGTTGAATTGTNTTCATTACCATGGGACCGCGCCAAACAACCGGAGATTCTTCATCGATCAGTAGCCCCATCGACATTAATTTAATCCCAAAACTTTCATTTGGAGCCAAAATATTTTCGCCAATTAATTTAGGTCTGTCTGTGGATCCAAGTAGTAGAGGGACGGAAGGACCGTATACATCACAGTCCATTAGGCCAACTTTCAGAGGTTGAGGCAATGATTCCCCCAGGCGGGATAGGGCACAGGCTAAATTGACTGCGAGTGTTGACTTCCCTACACCGCCCTTACCACTGGCAATCGCAATAATTTTATCAATACTAGAAATTCTATTTTCTTCAGCATCGCTTGAGGATGAATTGGCATCCTTTTTTACTGCTATGGCAATATCAGTTTCGGTTATCTCTTCGTTGTGACCGAGCACTTCTTNGATTTGACTTTTTAAATGCAGAGGTAGTTTTGGATCTGTGCTCGTCAATTCTATCTTAATATGGGCTTTACCGTTATCGAACTTCGCCTCATTCACTAATCCAAAAGAAACAATGTCACGTGAAAAACCCGGGTAATTTACCTTTTTTAAGCTTTCTAATAATTTTTCTGAGTTCATGAAATAGAAGATTACACAAAGATGCACATACTATCTTAAAAACGAAGGGATACGATGTTTAATTCAATTTTTAGCCAAGGAACACGATTTTCGCTTGCTACCAACACNTCAATCTAGATGTTTTGATGTATGGTGGGAAAAAAATTCTGTTTCNATTTTAAAATATCTCTAATNACNAAAGCATCCTTTTATCTATTTTTGCTAGTTGCTTTTCTCAAATGTCCACTCTTAGCACAGGGTAATGCTGAGATTGTGCTTGGGTCCATTGAAAGTGAATTAAAAAAGAAGCAAGTCCCGATAGATCTTGGGAATACTCCCAAAATGATATCTTCAATTGTGGGTAAAGCCATTAAAATTCATGGTGGCTTGCGGTTGGCATCTGCCAAAGAGAGTCGATTTTCCGCCACATTTATTTCGAGAGGACAAAATGAGATTCAGGTATCCATTGCTTCAGGTTTTCCCAAAAAAGTAAGTTCTACCTATCGTTACAATGAATCAAATATCAATCTATCGATTGCGAAAGCTTGTGATAAATTAGTGNGGGAGGTTCTTGGTATCCCAGGTTTTTTCGGAGGTAAACTATGTTTTCTTTCAAATCTTTCTGGCAAAAAAGAGATCTTTGTTTCCGATGCTTTGATGACCTCTGCACGCCCGCAAACCTCATTTGGGAAGATCACATTTAATCCGAGCTGGGATAACCAAGGCCAAGGGATATTTTTTACAAGTAATCGCCAAGTTTTTAATAATGTCTTTTACTTAAATTTAGGAAATCGAAAATTATCTACCATCGCTAACTATAGAGGGAGTAATCTGCGGGCAGTGCAAAATCCTCGATCTAATCAGGTTGCTCTTATTTTATCAACCTCTGGTAACCCTGAAGTTTGGTTGGCATCGTCACCTACCTCNAAGCCAAGTCGTTTGACCAGAAATCGAAGTAATGAATCGGGACCATCTTGGTCTTCAGATGGTAGAAGATTGTTGGTCACTTCTGATAGTCGTGGAAAACCCCAGATTTATGAAGTCTCAGTATCTAGTGGGCAACTTACCCGCATCCCAACCAATATCAGTTCTCATTGCACGGAACCCACTTGGAATCCCCGTCAAACTACAAAATTTGCTTTTACCGCAGCGATGGGAGGTGGGTTTCAGGTCTGCGAGTATGATTTCTCCTCACGNAAAACNAGAGTTTTAACTAANGGNAATANTCATAGCATGCAACCATGNTGGGCGANTGATGGTAGACATNTTTACTTTACCGAGAGATCNAAGACTGGTGGTACGAAAATTATGATTTTAGATACCGAGCTTGAAGGGTCTTCTCCGATACCACTACATGGAGCAACTTTCGGAAACTGTTCTCAGGTTAGTTTTTATTATCCGAATTGATTACTATTGTGCTCGCTCTNCNGGCATGGGGTAANTNAATTCTTACTTTCATTTCAAACATTTNGTAAGAAATAATAAGCTCATGAAGTATAANTTATAATGTCGAANATATTTTTTTTACTATCATTNCTTTCCGTCTCAGNATTCGGAAAGACTGTGACNATNNANNTGACTAACGATTCCTNTGTTNNAGGNGAATTNGTTAAGTCGAATGTAGGNGAAGTNTTTGTCGACTTGGGNTTTGATATNCTGAAAATCCCGAAAACATCGGTTGTGAGTATGGTTGATAAGCAAGCGAAGCAATCGAATGAAAAAACCGTTTTCCATAATGAGCTTTTTGTTAATTCTGTTGGGAAAAGAAAGGAAAAACCCCTTAACATGCTTGTTGATGAATTAGGAGAAGCCGTGGTCCTAATTCGGACACCCATAGGTCTGGGGTCAGGTTTTCTTATACACCCAGATGGATATATCGTGACGAATGATCATGTGGTCGCTGGGGAGCGTCAAATCTCTGTTACCCAATTTAAGGGAAGTCGCACGGAGTTAGTTAAAAGAAACTTTGATAATGTTAAAATTGTGGCGACTGGCGGTAATCTTGATTTGGCTCTTCTTAAGATTGAGGGAGAGGAAGATGGGTTTAAATTTCCTTTTGTCATCTTGGGTGACTCGCCAGACCTCAAGCAGGGTGAACGGGTCTTCGCGATTGGCAGCCCTCTTGGCTTGGAGAGAAGTGTTTCTGAAGGAATCGTCAGTTTGCGTAACCGGATAATTTCCGACCGTCTTCATATTCAAACAACAGCAGAAATAAGTCCGGGGAATTCTGGTGGTCCNCTCTTTAATTATAAGGGAGAGGTGGTCGGAGTAAATAATATGAAAGTGGTTNCCCAGGGGGCGGAGGGACTNGGTTTTTCTATCCCCGTAGATTCACTTAAAACTTTTCTAATTAACCGNGATGCATACGCTTTTGATCCACGTAACCCAAATGCTGGTTTCCGTTATACAACCCCGCCCAGTCAATCAAACTAATCCCTAAACCTCCTTCACAATGAATCCGCTTTCTTCTTTTACATGCCTCTCTATTATTTTCTCATTCACTGTTTTTGCAGACAAAGAATCCCTGGTTTCATTTTTACCGGATGACACATTTTTTGTGCTCGAGGTTGATAACTGGGGAGAGTTGAAAGATGACCTGCAGGATGGTCCCTGGGGTGAAATTGAGAAGTTTCCGATCTGGGAGAAAATAAGTGGCATGATCGAAAGTGAACTACAAAGAGGTAAGAATAAAAAATTTAAGTCTAATTTTACAGAGGCAAAGGAAACTGTACTTGATCCGTTGTTAGACTCAGTTGAGGGAAGAATGGTCCTCGGCGTCTCCGATTTTACCAGTATTTTAGAACACGAACACATCATGCAAGAGGGTGGAACCATAAACAGTGTTCAAAAAATGCCTTTTTTCGCCTTCATTTCAGAGTCGTCTCTAAAGCAGAATGATTTTGATGAAATTATTTCAAGTCTCGAAGATTTGGCTAAAAATGCGGAAGTTCAGAAAACAAAAATCGGAGATACCCCTGTTTATTGGATTCTTCAAAAATCTCACAATGATTTAAAAGATCTGGATGCCAAAGATGCCGGGCTATGCCTNGCAATTGATAAAGGGAAACTATTTATGCTTACTGGGGGAGAGAAGAGTGTAGAATCAGTTTTTGAAAAATCGTTTGAGGATGGGAAATCGCTTACAGATAATCAGTCCTACATCGATTGCTTNGATGAGATTNGCAAGGGACAGGCTAGGATNTTTTTTAATTTNAAGGAAGGGATCCGCACAATCCTTGAGAGTAAGAGTAAGAAAATGAAAATTCCCCAAAACCCTTTTGGGGTGGAAACAAATGGGTTGATCAAGGGCTTGGGCTTGGATGGATTGAACCATTTGGGTTTACAACTTAATGCCAAATCCAAGGAATTGGAAATTGCCTCCTCCTTAGGTTTGGAACATCGAAAGGGAATTCTTTCTTTTTTAGCTCCGGTCAAAGGGAATCTTGAGAATCATGTATTCGTCTCAAAAGATGTCATTACTGTCAGTAATGCAAAAAATGATATGGGGAAACTTTGGCCTAACCTTGAGAATACTCTTAAGTCGATCAGTCCAGTTCTTCACCTACTTGTTACTTCACAAATTCAGGCCTTTGAAGACAAGTCAGAGGTCGCGATCAGATCTGATTTATTTGGTTCACTTGGTGATGAAGTGGTTAGTCTTTCATACCTCAATAACGATAATGATGAAGTTAAAAATGCCGCCTCTCCATCCTCCTCAATCTATGTAATAAGGTTAAGAGATCCGAAGCTTTTTGGAAGGACGATGAGGGCGATGATTGATTCCGTCAGCCAGGGAAACGAACTTTTTCAAGAAACCGAATATAAAGGTGTAACCATCCGTTCAATGCGCGGTTTGGAAGCGGCAGGATTATCCATTGCTTATGCGATTACTGATGATTGGCTCTTGGTTTCTATGGGTAAGCAGCAGTATCTTAACCAAGTTATAAACCGCATGAAGAAAGGTAAGAATTCCTTGTGGGATAGTTCTTTTATTGAAAATGCCATGGCAGATTTACCGCGAGGCATACGTCAGGTGGATTATGTAGATTTCAGTAAAATGTTTTCCCTTTTTGAAGTTATGTTAGGAGCGATTGATCAGGATGAATTTGATTTTANTCCCGAAGATTTTGGAGACTTCCCCTATTTCCTTCTTGGTTGGACGAAGGATACGGATGGAGGATTAGTTTCAAAAGCTAAGTTTTACCCTTTTTCCGAGTGAATTATTTTTATTTAAGGATTCCCCTCTTTTTTTTACTGCTTACGGTAGGATTTCTGCCAAGCCAGGCAAAGCCTATTACTTTGGCCAAACCGGAGGTTCTTTTGACCGGATGGAATGCTCGCTGTCTTACTCATGCTGACTTAAACGGCGATGGCTTAGCGGATCTGGTTTATTTTAATCTGGATAAATCTTACCTCGAGATTCTTTATCGGACAAAAAAAGGAGTGTTGCCNAAAAATATGCGCCCGGTTCGCAAAAATCGCTGGGAGCCCGTTTTAGAAGATTCAAAATATCAAACTGAAAGAATTTTTATTACCGGAAGTATTACTGACATTACGATTGGAGATTTAAATTCTGACGATGCTCCAGATATTATCATAGCCAGTCCGGAAGATGGGGTAAGCATATACTTTAGGGAAAATAATGCTTCTTGGAGCGATGCTCTCGAAATTGAAACTGATAAAATTCGACCCTATTCTAAAAGCCTTCAGGTAATCAATAGGCATAAACGGAGNGACCTGTATATTTTTAGCGAATCGGGTTTAGAGCATATCTCTTTTGTAAAGGGACAACCCCAGTACCCGTCTTCACTGTACAGGGAGGGCGACAAGCGTGCTTATGGGATCGAGTTAATTGATCTCAATGGTGATGAAATCCTTGATTGGATGTACCTGGTACCAGGTGACGATTATTCTCTTAAAGTGAGGTTGGGACAGACCAAGGGTTTTGGCCCTGAATTGTCTTTCGATATTGCTCTCGCATCTTTCCCCACTCTTTTCGGTAATTCCTCTGCTAAAAGGAGCCAAAAGTTTTGCTCGATTGATTCNTTNTCNAGGGAAGCGGTGGTTTTTTCTTTTTCATTCGAAAAGAAGAAATCATCAGCCAAATCCTTTGAGGTAATTTCGTACGATATTTTCTCCACCACCAACAAAGACAGTTGCTGGACTGTAGGGGATTTTAATAACGATGGTATCACTGAGCTGGTCTCGGCCTCGGCGGAAAATGGTGAGGTTTTCCTCTTGGAATCAAATCGGGATGGATTTTCTGGAATAGTNGATTCTTCTCCCTCTTTGAGGGGNATCACCCAACTTTCTTCTATCAAGCAAGGAGGTAAAACGAAGTTGCTTGTTCTAAGTGCTGAGGAAGAAGTTCTGGGTATTTCCGAATACAGGAAAGGGAATGGGTTCAGTTTTCCTTCTATGATTAAAACGGGTGGTGTGCCTTTGACGGCAGTGCCATCCGTTACNAGTAAACAAAACAATGATAAAATTTTGGTACTCTGTGAAGAGGATTCAGATTTTATTCTGAANACTTTTGAAAGTTCCGAAAGTGATTCCGGTTATGAAGTTAAAAATCAGTTTAAAGTCGAGGAACTGAGGCGAGAACCCAGTTCTCTTTTTACCTGTGATTTAAATGGAGATAGCTTGGGAGATCTCTTAATTCTCTCAGGTCGTGATGCACCCGTTATTTTATTGGCTGATAAACAGGGTGGGTGGAAATCTTTTGCCCAGGACTCGGTGGTTCGGAAAAGTTTTATGAAAGGAGTTGAGTTGGAGAATCTTTCGAGATTGAGCTCTCCAAGTTCTCAAAAAGATCAACTGCTCGTCGCGGGTGAAGGTTTTGTTCGTGTCATTGCCTGGGAAGCAGATGAATTGAGAGTGTTGGAGCAATTTAATTCAAAAGATCAGTCCGGAGAATTAACCACGCCAATTAAAATTGATTGGGAAGGGAAGGGTGCTCATGAAATCTTTGCATTTCACGAGGATGGTTACTGGGAGCGATTGTATACAGAGAAAAATGAAGCAAGCATGGCCAATCGGTGGGAAGGATCATTTCTTGTCCCAAATGAGGTAGCCACTTTTCATGTACCCGAAGGTGCGAGGATGTTAGCATTGGGTGATAGCGGCTTGCAGGTAATTTCACCCAAGGATTCCCAAAAACTTTCACTTGAGGTAGAAACAAGGCATCTTACTGATCTTCCCAAAATTCGTCATCATGGAATCGAATGTGGGGATTTTAATAACGATGGAGTTACCGATTTAGTGTGTTTGGATGGTAAGAAAAACCTTCTCGAATTTCTCAAATTCGATAATGAGACCCAAAGTTGGGCAAGCACATTGCACTTCGAAGTATTCGAGAAGAATTTGCATTATCAGGGAAAGAAAGGCGGGCTCTACGAACCCCGTGAGGGATTGGTTGTGGATCTGAATGGCGATGAGTTGGACGACCTTGTGTTTCTTGTTCACGACAGGTTGCTTCTCTACAAGCAAATTGATTCAGCAGTAAAATGAAAATCTTGGTTCTTGGTGACATTGTCGGAAGGCCTGGCAGAAACTTTCTTTCCCAATATTTACAGACCTTTATTGAACAAGAAGATATTTCTCTTTGCATTGCTAATGGAGAGAATGCTGCCGGCGGAGCAGGGATAACCGCTAAAACTGCTCATGAAATCAAAAAATCAGGAGTGGATGCCATTACCCTGGGTGACCATGTTTGGGATCAAAAAAACTTCGAAAATGAAATCGATCAATTGGATTTCATCTCTAGACCTGCAAACTTACCTGAGTCAAACCCAGGGAAACATCATCTTATTTTAGATCGAGGAGATTCGAGAGTAGGTGTATTTACCGTTCTTGGTAGATCATTTATGGGACCTAAGGTTTCCTGCCCGTTTGCAACATCCGACAGAATTGTAGACGATTTCAAAAAGCAAAATATAGATCAGATAATCTGTGAGATTCATGCTGAAACCACATCTGAAAAAGAATCAATCGGGTGGCACTTGGATGGTCGCGTAAGTTTGGTCTTTGGAACCCACACGCATGTTCCTACTGCAGATGGCAGAATTTTACCTAAAGGCACTGCCTACCAGACCGATTTAGGAATGACGGGTCCAAGAGAAGCAGTCTTGGGTCGCGATATCGACGCATGTGTCGGGCGATTTTTGGATGGTATGCCTCGCAAATGCCCTGTGGCAGAAAAGGATGTTGGGATGCAAGGGTGTATGATCGAGGTGAGTAATGAGTCACCATGCAGTACCGTCAAATATCAAAGAATTGAATTGCGTGAAGATGCGTCGAGCTAGTCTCTGCGACCACCCAGTAGACCTAGTCTAAACATCCAATAGAGCAGAGTGATCAGCGAAGTGATGAAGGCTGCCAAATAGGTCAAGGCCGCCGCATTTAAAACTTTCCTGGCTCCATCCAATTCTTTTTCAGATACATAATTTCCTTTTTGCAAGCATTTCAAAGCTCGGCTACTGGCATCAAATTCAACAGGTAAAGTTACCAAAGTGAAGACAGTGGTGCATCCAAATAGTAACACACCAAGCCAGGCTAGGGAGGCACCCGTTGCAGATTGGGTCCCTCCAAGAAAAAAAGCTAGCATGATTACGAACATTGAAAGGCCTCCCCCCATATTAGCTACTGGTACCCAGGCAGAGCGAAATGAAAGCATAGCATAGGACTTTGCATGTTGAATTGCGTGACCCACTTCATGCGCCGCCACCCCAAAGGCAGCCATACTGTTGGAGTCGTGGACCGATTGGCTGAGTCGGAGAGTTTTCGTGCGTGGGTCGTAATGGTCGGTGAGTTCACCTCCTACGCGTTCAATCCTGACATCTCTTATGTTGTTATCATCAAGAATGCCCTGAGCAACTTGAGCCCCAGTCATTCTTGAGCGTGTTGTATATTGGCTGTACTTACGAAATCGGCTTTTAGTTATGCTTGAGGCACACAGGCTCAGAGCAATGCCAATGCCGATGACAAAAAGATTAAGAGGATCAAACAACATGGGTCGTAACTAGTGCGGGATTCAATATTTCTATTTTGATTCGTAGATTTTTTGAAAAGCAAGTATGCTTGCTTTCAGGGTTTTTGCTGCACTCGCTTCCGTGGATTGTTTGCACTTCATAGCTGCCACCATCACGCTGTGTGCACCCTTTAGTAAAGCCTCGTAATTGCTGGCACTCGATTTGATTCGCTGAGTAAGAAAATATTCCGCTATGATTTTTTGGATTTTGGATGCATGAGATTCTTTTGTCGAAACCCAACGGGCGAGTTGGTTCTGAGACTGCCCATCGTCTTTGGATGATAACTCAATAATGAGATTGCTTGATTTCTCAATGGTCGTTGTATCTTCGAGCATTTGCATAAATCGCAAATCGTCCGTGTATACACCACAAGGTACTTGGCAATGACCGAAAGAAATGTTTGCAAGTAGTAGGGACAATAAAGCAGGGATGGTTAGGTAGATTGTTTTCATATTTTTAGTTTAAGCGTGATCGTTAAATCCTATTGTTTATGAGAGGAATTCGTTTTGCCAAGCAAAAGACCACGAAAATAGCAAACTCTTCAAATCGCATGGCTTTGACATTGCCCAAAACTGTTCATCTATTTATTATATAAAATTGTTGCGGAAGTAGCTCAGCTGGATAGAGCATCGGTCTTCTAAGTTTATGTCCTGTCTTAATCCCACTTTTTATCTATTAGAGTAAATTTAACTGAAGCTCGTTTTTTTTAGGTTATTGAAAAAAATGGGGGGAAATTGGGGAGAATAGGGGAGTCAATCAAGATTTTCTTTAGATTAATCTTTAAAGTGTCTCTTTAAGCCAACTGTTTCCTTTACCAATGCCTCATCGAGAATGTCTCTATTTTGAAATTAGAACTATTAAAAGATTAAGAAATTTCTTTATTTATTAATTTGTTGTTTTTGCATAAAAATTACTATTTAAGAATATTTTTAAGACTTATCCGATTTCTTTTTAATTGACGATAACTTATCTTTTTATTTTTGATTAAAACAGATGGTCATTAAATTTAAATTATTATCTCTTTTTCTTTTACCATTGATTTTGTGCTCACAAGAAAGAACTTCCATTGGCAGTTACTGGTTTGGTCTTGCTTATGAGGGATACAGTGATGATTTATCTGATGCTGATCACCTAGTCTTTGATTCAAATCTTCCGATCAATCAAAATTTTGATGTCGGCATTAATGCTCACATTGGGTCATTAAGTGTTCTTGAATACGATTTACTTTCATACGGTGCTTCAGTTGACGCTAAAATTCATAAAAAATTCGATTTAGGGGGTGTAACCGCTGATCCTTATTTCGGGTTGGGACTTGGACTTGCTGCTCTTGAATCTTACAGTTGGGCTTATGTCGGGAGTGATTATTACTACAATTATTACACAACTGTAGCGAATACTTCACTCTTGGTTCCTTACAGTGTCTTCCTTGGTTCAGAGTTTGCTTTTAACGAATACTTTTCACTGGTTCCCGCTATCGGGCTGAATGGTCTTTTAAATGAAGATGTTGATACTCTTTTTAGTTATGGAATGCAGGCTAATTTCTTTTTCACTGATTCTTTTTCACTGGGATTATCCTACAGTGGTGATAATGAATCAGGTAACAGATTTACTTTAATTGGTCGCTACCACTTGTAACTTTATTCTCTCTTTTTTTAATCAAATTGAAAACTTTATCTATCTTAATTCTTTTACCTTTGCTTGGGGTTTTTACCTCATGCAATACGGCGAGTAACGAATACAATCGAAACACAGGAATAACACACGGAACAGTTCAATTACACCTGCAGAAAGGTGTTACTTCGCAAACTGAAGTTTTGGAGAAGTTTGGTTCTCCAAACATTGCAACAACTGATGGAGATATGGAGGTTTGGACATACCAAAGGCACGGTACTACAAGTAAATCTGCGGGGGTTGGGGGTTCATTGATTTTACTTGGGGGAAGTACTTCAGGTTTTTCTCAAAATTCTCGTACAATGACATTAATAATCAAATTTGGAACCGACAAAAAAGTCGTCGATTTTAACAGCAGATACTCAAGCTTCTAAACTATGAAACATACATTAATTCTATCCACATTAATTCTATTATTCTCTTCATGTCAGTCTTCTAAACAACTCTCTTCATTAGAACTGCAAGCGTTCCAGCGTAAAGAATTCGCTACTTCCAAGGATATTGCTTTTGGTTCCGTTATGTCAGTTTTGCAAGATTTGGGATACATTGTTTCTTCTGCTGACAAAGACACTGGTTTGATCTCTGCAGCAAGCCCAACAAAGAATGTGGTCTTCTTTGGTAGTCACATGCAAAATACTTCAGTTAACGCTTTTGTTGAGTCTTTTGGCCCTAAGCGTACAGCGATAAGACTTAATTTTGTAGAAAATCAGGAGGGT